>CAVUDC010000001.1:0-59662 GCA_963740165.1 uncultured Actinomycetota bacterium
GGTAGAGCAGAGCCGACACCCACCGCAGGTCGATTTGGTCGGGACGCATCGGGACGCCGCCGACGACCATGCCACCGTACGCCGCGTTGTCGCTGATCGTGTCGACGATCGTCCGCCCCTCGAGCTCGATGTGGGAGTTCAACACCTCGAGCGCGGGCGTGACGTACTCGGTCGCGCGCAGCACATCGAACAGCGTGCAGTTCGGTCCCTCGAGGGCGCCTTCAGCACGAACGCGAGCTCGACCTCGATGCGGACGTTCGAGAAGTCGTCGAACGGGATGGTGGCGCCGTTCTGCCACACCGTGTCGTCGAACATGACCCCGTAGTCGGGTTCGGTGATACCCGTGGCCTGCTGCATCGCCTTCGAGGTGAGCCCGATCTTGCGTCCGACGAGTCGGCGGCCGGCGGCGATGTTCTTGTCGCGCCAAGACGCCCTGGATGGCGTATGAGTCCTCGACCGTCGCATCCGGGTAGCGCGAGGTGATGCGCGGCACAACGGTGCGGGAACGACCGGCCTCGGCCAGCTCGTCCGCGATGGCGGCGATCGTTTCGGCGGAAAGCATCCGTCCTCCTTATGCGTCAGGTTACGGCGTTTCGACTCGTCGCTGCGCTCCTCGCTCAACGACCGCGGGGGCGGCCGGTCGTTGAGCGAGTGCAGCGAGACGTAACGCCTGAGCTGGTTCCCCAGTTTGTACTCGCCCAGCTTGTACTCGGGCATCGAGTCCTCGCCGGGTCGCGTGTAGGAGAAACCGTCGGCCCGGATCGTGACGGCCATCTCCGACGTGTCGGTGCGCGCCACGACCGGCTGCGGATTGCCGTCGAGATCGAGCACGAGCGAGCCTTCCGTGTACCAGGACGGCACGACGGGGTTGCCCCCACCAGTCGCGACGCTGGTTGTCGTGCACGTCCCAGGTGATCACCGGGTTGTCGGGATCACCCGTGTAATAGTCCTGGGTGTAGATCTCGACGCGGTGCCCGTCGGGGTCGCGCAGATACAGGTAGAAGGCGTTCGAGACGCCGTGGCGTCCGGGGCCGCGCTCAATGGCGTCCGAGGAGCGACAGAAGCGCCCCGAGCTTGTCGCAGATCGCGAGGATGTTGTGCTTCTCGTGCGTCGCGAACGCCACGTGATGCATCCGCGGTCCGTCGCCGCCGGTCATCGCCGTATCGTGCACCGTGGGCTTGCGGCGCATCCACGCGGCGTACACGGTGCCCTCGTCATCCTGGATGTCTTCGGTCACCCGGAAACCGAGGTCTTGCATGAACGCGACAGCGCGCGGCACATCGGGGGTGATCTGGTTGAAGTGATCCAGACGCACGAGTTCACCGGGCGTGTGCAGGTCGTAGCGCCACGACAGGCGCTCGACGTGGTCGGTCTGGTAGAAGAACTCATACGGGAACCCGAGGGGGTCTTCCACCCGCACCGAGTCGCCAATTCCCTTCACGAAGCCCCCCGGGCGGCGCTCGACACGGCAGCCCAGCTCGGAGTAGAAGGCGACCGCGGCGTCGAGGTCTTCGGGGCTGCGCACGCGATAGCTGAAAGCGGCGACCGCGGCAACCGCGCCCTGGCGCAGCACCAGGTTGTGGTGGATGAATTCCTCGGTCGTGCGGAGGTACACCGCCTCGGCATCTTCTTCCGTGACGTAGAGCCCCAGCACGTCGACGTAGAACTGCCGCGATGCGGCGAGATCGGTGACGATCAGCTCCATGTACGCGCAGCGCAGGATGTCGGGGGCTGGCGATGTCGGTGTGGGGACGGGGTTGTCGGTGTAGATGGAGCTGCCGAGACGAAGAAGCCCGATGAGGTGAGGGTCTTTGCGTGCTTATCGGTCATGTCAGTGTCCTTGCGTGAGTTTCTCTCCCGCGCGAGACTTCACATATGTCCTGAATCAGGCGCTGATTCGATACATCTGGTGAAGTTTCGCGCTCAGGGGTGGGCGGGCTTGCCGGAAAGGTGGGATTGTGGGGGGCGCCGAGCGTGATGTGCACGGCCTGCTGGTCGGTGTAGAAGTGGATGGAGCGGTAGCCGCCCTCGCCGAGGCCCGACGCCTTCACCCCGCCGAAGGGCGTGCGGAGGTCCCGCACATTGTTGGAGTTGAGCCACACCATCCCCGCCTCGACGTTCTGCGCGAAGTTGTGCGCGCGGCGAATGGCTCCGTCCACACGTAGGCCGCGAGTCCGTAGCGCGTGTTGTTCGCCAGCTCCAGCGCCTCTTCGTCGGTATCGAACGGCGTGATCGCGACGACGGGTCCGAAGATCTCTTCCTGGAAGATGCGTGCGTCGGGTGAGACGTCGGCGAACACGGTCGGGGCGACGAAGTTGCCGGTCTCGAAGCCCTCAGGGCGACCACCGCCAGCGACGAGTCGCCCCTCGGCCTTGCCGAGTTCGACGTAGCTCATCACCTTGGCGTAGTGCTCGGGGTGCACGAGCGCGCCCACCTCGGTGGCCGGGTCGTGGGGGTAGCCCACGACGACCCGGGATGCCTGCGCCGCGTACCGCTCGACGAACTCGTCGTAGATCGATCGCTCGACCAGAATGCGAGACTCCGCCGTGCAGCGCTCGCCGTTGAGCGAGAACACCCCGAAGATTGTCGCGTCGATCGCGGTGTCGAGGTCGGCGTCCGCAAAAACGATCGCGGGGGACTTGCCGCCGAGCTCCATCGACAGACCCTTCAGGAACGGGGCGGCGTTGCCGAAGATCAGCTGACCCGTGCTGCTCTCACCCGTGAACGAGATCAGGGGGACATCCGGATGCTTCACCAGGGCGTCGCCGGCATCCTCGCCCAACCCGTTGACCAGGTCGAGCGCCCTGCGGCAGCCCGCCTCTTCGAAGATTCCCGCCCAGAGCGATGCCGAGAGGGGGGTGAACTCGGCCGGCTTGAGCACGACCGTGTTTCCGGTGGCGAGCGCGGGGCCGAGCTTCCACGACTCGAGCATGAACGGCGTGTTCCAGGGGGTGATGAGCCCCGCCACGCCGATCGGTTTGCGGTTGACGTAGTTGAGTTGCTTACCGGGAACCTTGTAGGCATCGTCGGCCTGCGCCACGATCAGGTCGGCGAAGAATCGGAAGTTCTCGGCGGCACGGCGGGCCTGGCCGAGCGCTTGCGTTATCGGCAGGCCGGAGTCGAAGGATTCGAGCTCGGCCAGCCGCGCATCGCGCGACTCGACGATGTCGGCGATCTTGTGCAGCACGCGCGAACGTTCACGGGGAAGCATCCGGGGCCACGGACTCTCGACGAACGCGCGCCTCGCGGCCGCGACGGCCAGATCGATGTCGGCCTTCTTGCCGGCGGATGCGCGCAGGTAGGGCTCGTTGGTGACGGGGTCGAGCACGTCGAATGTGTCGCCGTCGATCGAATCGACGAATGCGCCGTCGATGTAGTGCTGGATTCGCGGGGGCAGATCCGCCGGGATGCGGTGGGTGCCGACCGCGGTCGCAGTGTCTGTCATGGTTCTCTTTCTGCTCAGAATGCGGGGAGGCCGAGGACCTCGTCGGGGTGTTCGTGGATGAGGTACGCATCGAGCGTGGCGACGCGGTGACGGCGGGCAGCCTTCTCGATGTCGCCGAGCGGGGCGCCGTTTTCGATGAGCTGCAGGATGCTCTCGTGTTCGCGCACCGACTCGGCGGCCCTGCCGGGGACGAAGGTGAAGGTCGAGTCGCGCAGGTGCCCGAGCCGCGCCCACTCGGCGTTCACGAGTTCGAGCATGCGAGGGTTCGCGCACTGCGCGAAGAGGATGCCGTGAAACTCCTGGTTCAGCGCGGTGAATGCTCGAGGGTCGAAGTGGTCGAGTGTTTCGACCATGAGGTCGTTGACGGCCCGCGCCCGCCGGACGTCTTCGGTCGTGAGCGCGCGAGCCGCGAGCGCGGTGGCAGCACCCTCGAGGATGCTGAGGGCCTGCATGCTGGCCCGATACTGCGAGTCGTCGACCATCGACACGTGTGCGCCGACGTTGCGCTCGAACGTCACGAGTCCCTCGGCTTCGAGCTGTCGGATCGCCTCTCGCACCGGGACGACGCTCATCTCGAGCTCGCCCGCGATCGAGCCGAGCACCAGGCGATAGCCGGGGGTGAATTCTTGGGCGGCGATGCGTCCTTTGATCCAGTGGTATGCCCGCTGCGACTTGCTCTGCGAGCCCGGCCCCGGTCCCTGAGTCGCCCCCGCCCGCGGTCCCTGAGCCGCCCCCGGTCCTACTCGCCCCGCCCCCGGTCCCTGAGCCGCCCCCGGTCTCTGAGCCTCTCGAAGGGACATGGCACACGTCTGTCGCCACGCGTCGTACCTCGCTCTCCACTCGGAGTTCAGGGGAAAAGCCCGTTGACGGGATGGCCCGCCGTGACCTGCTCGGCGACCCAGGCATCCTCGTCTTCCTGCGCGAGAGTCGCTTCGGCGACCTCTTCGGCGAGGGACGGTGGGATGACGATCACACCGTCGCTGTCGCCGACCAGGATGTCGCCCGGTTGCACGGTCGTGCCGCCGCATCCGATGGTCACGTCGAGATCCCACGGCACGTGTTTGCGGCCGAGAACGGCCGGGTGTGCTCCCCGACGAGTAGATGGGAATGCCTATTGCGGCGACCGCGTCGGCGTCGCGCACGCCCCCGTCCGTGACGATTCCGGCGGCTCCTCGCACGTGGGCTCGCAGGGCCAGGACGTCGCCGAGCGTGCCCGAGCCTGTCTCGCCGCGGGCCTCGATCACGATGATCTCGCCCTCGGCCACGGCGTCGAACGCTCGCTTCGAAGCGTTGTACCCGCCGCCGTGCGATGCAAAGAGGTCTTCGCGGCCCGGCACGAAACGTAAGGTCTTCGCGGTCCCGACGATCTTGGTTCCGGGATGCATCGGGCGGACGCCGTCGATCGTGACGTTGTTGAGGCCGCGCTTGCGCAGCTGTGCCGAGAGTCCCGCGACGGGCGTGCGCAGGAGCTTCTCGCGAAGTTCGGGGGAGAGGGGCGAAACGACTTCCTGGGCTGTGCCCCAGGCGTCCGCTCGCTGGGCATCGTCCACGGCGGGGAGTGATCCGAGCGCGCCGTCGAACGGTGTCTCGCCCTGCACCACCGTCGTGACGAGGCGGCCCGAGCTGAGCCCGAGTGTGGGGGCATCGACCTCGACCTCGACGACGTCACCCGCCCCGACGACCGAAGAGCCCGCGGGTGTGCCGGTCAAGATCACATCGCCGGTCTCGAGCGTGACGTGCTGCGAGAGGTCGGCCACCAGGTGCGCGAACGAGAAGAGCAGACCCGCGGTCGTGTCTTCCTGTGCGATCTCGCCGTTCACCCACGTCCGCAGTCGCAGCGCGCCCGGATCGACGGCGCGCGCGTCGATCAGTTCGGGTCCGATTGGTGTGTAGCCGTCGCCGCCCTTGGAGCGCACGTTCGAGCCCTTGTCGTTTGCGCGCAGGTCGTAGAGTCCGAAATCGTTGGACGCCGTGACCCAGGCGACATGGTCCCAGGCGTCGGCGAGGCTCACACGGCGCGCGGGCTCGCCGATCACGAGCGCGATCTCGCCCTCGAATGCGAGAAGTTCGGTGCCCGCGGGCCGCTCGATCGTGCTCCCGGATGCCGCAACCGAGCTCGACGGCTTGAAGAAGTAGGAGGGGGTCGCGGGTCGTCGCCCACGCTGATCGGCGCGCGAGGCGTAGCTCAGGTGGATCGCCACGATCTTGCCGGGACGGCCCGGCAGTCCGTCAAAGCGGTGGTCCGCAGCATCCGTCGAACGGGTCATGAGCTCCCTCGTCCCGGGATGCGATTCATCCCGTTTCGTTGTATTCGAAATCGTATATGATCCCCGGGCGCCGCGGCAAGCGGCGAGTGAAGACCAACGGGGGCAGTGCGCCAGGAGTCATGCGGCCTACCCGCAGCGGCAAGTTGCGCCGACTCTGCCGACCTAGCCTCGGGGAGCGAGAGGGCAATGCGGCCCTTCACAGCGCACGGCGACGTCGACGTCGCGAATGAGGAGGCATGCAATGAACAAGAAGTTCACAATCCTGGCGGGCACGGCGGCGATGCTGCTCGCGCTCACGGCGTGTAGCGGCGGAGGCGGAGGCGGCGGCACGGATGACGCGGCACCGATCGCGGTCGGATCGGTCAACGCCCTGAGCGGCCCGGCGATCTTCCCGAGGCATCCGAAGCCGCCGCGGCGGTTTTCGATCGCTTCAACGACGAAGGCGGCCTCGATGGTCGCATGATCGAGTACACGATCGTGGACGACAAGGCCGACCCGGCAACGGCAGCCGCCTCGGCTCGTGAGGTCGTCGAGAGCAAGGAGGCCGTCGCGCTGGTCGGCTCGGCGAGCCTGCTCGATTGCGAGATCAACGGCGAGTACTACGTCCAACAAGACATCCTGAGCATCCAAGGCACCGGCGTCGACCAGGTCTGCTTCGACAACGCGAACATCTCGCCCGTCAACGTGGGGCCGTTCGGTGACACCACCATGACACTGCTCTACGGCTCCGAGGTGCTGGGCCTCGAAAACATCTGCGGCCTGCTCGAGATCGTGGGCGGCACGCAACCCGCCTACGAGGCAGCCATCGACGAGTGGTCGAGCATCACGGGCAAAGAGTTGCTCTATCTCGATGACACCGTGCCGTACGGCGGATCCGACTACACGCCGTACATCGTGCGAGCCAAGGAAGCGGGCTGCGACGCGGTCTACAGCAACGCGGTCGAGCCCGACGCGATCGGTCAGCTGAAGGCTGCGGAAGCTCAGGGCTGGTCGGATGTCACGTTCCTCTACCTGACCTCGGTGTACAGCGAGCAGTTCGCGACCGCGGTGACGGCAGCGGGCAGCGGAATCTTCGTGCCGGCCGAGTTCGCACCCTTCACCGACACGGCCCTCGAGGCCAACGCGGACTGGCGGGAGCTCATGGAGGCGAACGACATTTCGCTGACCTCCTTCTCGCAGGGCGGATACCTCGCGGCGACCTACTTCCTCGAGGTGATTCAGGGCATCGAGGGTGACATCACGCGAGAGTCCGTCAACGAGGCGCTGCGCGGCATGACCGAGCCCATCGAGAACGGCATGGTCGGAACGCCGTGGATCTTCGGTGACGGCGACACGCACAGCTCCAACCACGCGGGCTGGCCCGTGACGCTCGTCTCCAACGCCGGCGCGTGGGAGACCGCGGCAGACGACTGGCTGTTGCTGGATCAGTAGCCGAGCACCATCGCGGGGGTCGTGTCGTCCGGGCACGACCCCCGCTTCACGAGAAAGGGAGTGTCATGCTGCAAGGCGCACTCGCAGGTCTCGCGGTCGGCGGCCTGTACGCGATCCTGGCCGTCTGCTTGACCGTCATGGCACGGCTCGTGCGCGTCGTCAACTTCGCTCAGGTCGCGGTCGGCATGTTCGGCGCGTTCGCCGCGGTGACACTTGCCGGGGCCTCGCTCTCGCCCTGGGGTCGCGCGGGGGTTGGCCTCGTGGTCGCGGCGCCGGGGTGTCAGGACTCCTCGGATTCATCGTTGCCCGCTGGCTGTCGGAGGCGGATGTCAGCGCACGGTCGGCGACGACGGTGGCCGCGCTGCTGCTGCTGGTGTCGTTGTCGTTCATTCTCTTCGGTACCAAACCCCTGCCCTTCCGCCCACTCTTTCCCGGTGCGGCGTTCACGGTCGGCAATGTCGTGATCAGTCAGGTCACGGTGGTGCTGGTGGTCCTCGCGATCGTGGTGGCTGCCGGAACCAAAGCCGTCCTGACCTGGACACCGCTCGGCATCCGGCTACGCGCTCTCAGCGAGCGCCCGACGACCGCCGAACTGATCGGCATTCCCTCACGAGTCCTCAGCGTCGGCGTGTGGCGGGTGGCGACCGGCGCGATCGCCACGTTCGCCGTCATGGTGGTGGCACCCAGCCAGTCCAACGATGCCGTGACGCTCTCGCTCACGATCATCCCCGCGGCGGCCGCCGCGCTGGCCGGTGGTTTCGTCCGCCTCGACCTGGCGGTCGCCGGTGGCCTCGTCCTCGGAATGCTGCGAGGGGGCACTCGCCCAGGTGGGTTCGCTCACGATCATTCGGTACTTCGTGCCGTTCCTCGCAATCGTCGCTCTGCTGCTGTGGACGCAGCGTCGGGAGGTGTGGGATGCCGCGCGCTGAGTCCCCTGCTGGTGTTTCGTCGGTTCGGCCGACCTTCGGCGGTCGCGGTGCTCGGCATCATCGCCGCCATCGTGGTCAGCCTGTTGCTTCCCAACTACTACGTCTTCCTCGCCGCAAGCGCGATCGTCGCCGCCATCGCCCTGCTCGGGCTCGGAGTGGTCACCGGCAGTGCCGGCATGATCGCCCTCTGCCAGATGTCGTTCGCGACGATCGGTGCGTGGGTCGTAACCGGGCTGAACGTGCTCGGCGCACCAGGAGATCCGCTCATCTGGATGATTTGCGGGGGAGTGGGCGCCGGCCTCGTCGGTGTACTGGTGGGGCTGCCCGCGCTGCGCCTGCGCGGTGTGAACCTCGCGGTCGTGACACTCGGCTTCGCCGCCGCGGTGCACCTCACCCTCATCCAGTTGCAGTTTCCCGGCGCGACCGAGGGCGTCCGGGTGCTTCGCCCCGACTACATCTCCACCGACCGCGAGTTCTTCGTCTTCGCGGCGATCGTCCTGATCGCCTGCGGCCTCGCGGTCTACGCACTCAAGGCCACGAGAGTCGGAGCGGGATGGCGTGTGGTCGCCTTCTCCGAGCGGGGAGCTGCGAGCGCGGGGGCGAGTGTGCGCACCACCAAACTCGGCGCCTTCGCGGTCAGCGCCACCCTCGCGGGAATCAGCGGCGGTCTCGTCACGATGCAGGTGGGCTTCGCCTCGCCGGCGACATTCGCCCCCCTCATCTCGCTCGCCCTGTATGTGCTCGCCGTCGTGTGCGGGAGCTACCTGATCGACATGGCGATCTTCGGCGGCATCCTCTGGGTACTGATCCCCGAAGTGCTCAAGCAGATGGGCGTTCCGCAGGACTGGGCCTTCGTCGTGTTCGGTGTGCTCGGCATCCAGGCGATCGCTTCGCGCTCGAACCTCGGTGCGAGCATCCGCGCGGCGCTGCGTTCACGCCGAGCGTCGCCAGCGACCAGCGACATCGTTGCCGGTGCGGCGCCGGGTGGCGGGGGTGTGCCAGATGCTCGGGGGTGTGCCTGATTCTGGGGGTGCGCCTGATTCTGGGGGTGCGCCCACAGTGCGGCACGATGCCCCGGTGGACGCCCCCGTGGTCTTGCAGGGGACGGGTCTCACCGTTCGCTTCGGGGCGGTGACTGCCCTCGACAACGTGGATATCGCGGTGCGCGCGGGAGAGATCGTCGGGCTCATCGGACCCAACGGTGCCGGAAAGTCGACCCTCAGTCGACACTCTCACCGGCTACCTTCCGCGCCACCAGGGCGACATCTCACTCGAGGGCACGTCGCTTCAGGGCGCGTCCCCGACACGACGTGCGCGCCTCGGTCTGCGCCGCACCTTCCAACAAGACCGGGTACCGCCGGGGCTCTCGATAGAGGCCTATGTGCGCTTCGTCGCCAGGCGGCGGGTTCGGCGAGCAGAGATCGCCGAGGTACTCGACTTCTTCGGATGCCCCGACCAGACGACACCGATCGCCCTCGTCGATATCGGGACGCGGCGACTGGTCGAAGTCGCGGCGCAGCTGACGGCACGTCCGCGGGTTCTCATTCTCGATGAGCCCGCGGCTGGGCACTCGCACGAGGCGCATGTCGCTCTCGGCGAACGTCTTGCGCAGGTGCCGGAGCGCTTCGGCACCTCGCTGATCCTCATCGAGCACGACCTCGATCTGGTGCGTCGGGTGTGTGCCCGCATCGTCGTGCTGGACTTCGGTCAGGTCGTTGCCGACGGTGATCGGGATGCTGTCTTGACGAACCCGCGGGTGATGGCCGCCTACATGGGAGACAAGGAGCTGCTGTGACGACTCTCACACTCGACGGCGTCGCGGTTTCGCGCGGCGCCGGGCCCGTGATCTCGGGCGTCGACGCGGAGGTGTCGTCGGGGGAGGTGCTGGCGGTGGTCGGCCCGAACGGTGCGGGCAAGACCAGCCTCATCGAGGGAATCTCGGGCGTTGTGAAGATCTCGGCCGGCGACATCCGGCTGGACGGCGAATCGATCGTGAAGCTCTCACGTGTGCAGCGCGCACGCCGCGGAATCCTTCATGTCGAGCAGGGTCGCGCGGTCTTTCCCTCGCTCACGGTCGCCGAGAACGTGCGGTTGACGGCCGGCACGACGGACGGCGTCGTCGCGGCCCTCGAGCACTTCCCCGAGCTGCAGAAGCGACTCTCGTCACCCGCGGGGCTGCTCTCGGGCGGCGAGCAGCAGATGGTCGTGCTCGCACGCTCTTTCGCGGCGAAGCCGCGGGTGCTGCTGATCGATGAGATGTCGCTCGGCCTTGCGCCCGTGGTCGTGCACAGGCTGCTTCCGGCGGTCACCGAGTTTGCTGCGCAGGGCGCGGCGGTCTTGCTCGTCGAACAGTTCACGCAGCTCGCCCTCGGCATCGCCGGTCACGCCATCGTCGTCGCCAGTGGCGCGGTGCGCTATTCGGGAGGCGCGAAAGAACTCGCCGCCGACCCCGAGACCCTGCACCGCGCATACCTCGGCGAGGCGCACGCCGCGTAGTTGCGGCGCACGCCTACTGCCGTCCGCACAAGACGTGGCCCCCCGGGATTCCGGAGGGCCACGTCTTTGCTACTTCTTCGTATCGACGGCCAGCGAGCGCGGCTCAGCCCTCGAGGAGGAACGCCGCTCCACGCTCGCCGATCAGCACCGACGGTGCGTTGGTGTTGCCGGAGGTGATCGTCGGCATCACCGAGGCATCCGCCACCATCAGCCCTTCGACCCCGTAGACGCGCAGCGTCGGGTCGACCACCGCGTGGGTGCCGACGCCCATCCGGCACGTGCCGACCTGGTGGTGGTACGTGATGGCGGTGTCGCGCACATACTCTTCGAGGTCGGCGTCGGTCACCTCCGGTCCGGGGTAGAGCTCCTGCGCACCCCACGCGGCCAGGGCGGGCGCGCGTCCGATCTCGCGGCACTGTGCGACCGAGGCGACGAGCGAGGCCGTGTCGCGGTCGTCCTCGAGCGTGCCGAGATCGATCGCGATCGGATCGTGCGGGTTCGGTCCCGTCAGCGTCACGCTGCCGCGGCTGAAGGGTGTGATCAACCCGGCCATGAGAGAGAAGCCGCTCTCGGCCCGGGGGCCGTGCCCTCTTGATACATCGGCACGCTGAAGTTGATCGGCTGCGTGTCGGGCACGCTCAACTCGGGGTTACTGCGCCAGAACAGGTGCGTCTGGGTGACCGACACCCCGGGCTGGGGCGCGTCGATCTCGCGGTCGTCGGTGGTGAAGATGACCGGCGACAGCAGGTGGTCGTGCAGGTTCTTGCCGACGCCCGGCAGGTCGACCAGCGGCTCGATCCCGAGTTCGGTGAGTTCGTCCGCGGGGCCGACGCCCGACCGCAGCAAGATGCGGGGCGAGTCCAGAGCGCCCGCGGCAAGGACGATATCGGTCGCGGTGGAGCTCTGCACCTCGCCGTCGATCTCGTATTCGACACCCACGGCGCGCGTACCTTCGAAGAGCACGCGGTGAACCCAGGCGCCCGTTCTGATCGTCAGTTCGGGATGAGCCTCGATGGGGCGGACGTAGGCGATGTAGGTGTTCAACCGAGATCCGTTCCGCACCGTGATCTGCTGCTGCGACACGCCATCGAGCACGCCGTCGTTGTAGTCGGGGTTGTGCGTCAGACCGATCTCGACGGCGGCATCGATGATCGACTGCTGGATCGGAACGAGGGGGTAGTCGCCGACCACATCGAGCGGCCCGTCGACTCCGCGCGTCTGCCCAGGGCCGCCGTCGTAGTTCTCGATTGCCTGGAAAACGGGAAGCGCATCCCGCCACGACCAACCGGCGCAGCCATCGGCGGCCCAGCCATCGAAGTCCGAGGCGGCGCCGCGCACCCAGATCGCCGCATTCAGCGAGTGCGATCCGCCGAGCACCTTGCCCCGTGGCAGGTGGAGCCGACGATCGTGCGCGTGCGGCTGCGGCACCGTGTAGTAGTCCCAATCTTCGGGGCCGTGCCAGAGCGACCCCATCCCGACCATGTCGTGAATCATCGGGTTGGTGTCGGGCCCGCCGGCCTCCAACAGAAGGACCCTCCGCCCCGCGTCGATCAGGCGGCGGGTGGACAGACCGATCCGGCCGATCCGGCCCCGATCACGATCGCGTCGTAATGATCCGTCATTGCATCTCCTTGGTTGGTGCGGTTGCCGCAGGTTTCCGGGGGTGTGAGTGCACGAGACGACCGGTGAACCAGGTCTCGTGCACACGGGTTTCGATGAGCGTCTCGATCGGAACCTCGAAGGGGTCACGGTCGAGCACGATGAAGTCGGCCGACTTGCCGATCTCGAGGCTTCCGGTGATGGCGCCGAGCCCCATGGCCTTCGCACCGTTGGCGTGAACACCGTGATCGCCTCGGGCAGGGTGATCGCTGCTCGGGCCACAGGGTGCCAGGCGCGCGCCCCAGGGGGTCGGAGCGGGTCACGAGACCCTGGATTCCCTCCCACGGGTTCGGCGACTCGCCCACCGGCCAATGCGATTCGCCCGCGACGGTCGCTCCGAGGTCGATGAGCGAGCGATTCGGCTGCATCCGTGCCGCCCGATCCGCGGGAAGCGCGGTGGCTATCGCATCCGGAATCACCCCGGGATACCAGAGGAACGGCGGTATCGGCGCTCACACCGAGTGCCGCCAGGCGCGGGAGGTCCTCGTCGGCGAGAAACTGCCCGTGGGCGATCTGAAACCGCGCACCGCAGAAGCCCTCGGCTCGAAGCCGCTCCACAGCGTCGAGCACCGCACGAGCCGAGGCATCGCCCGTGCAGTGCACCTTGGCCGAGAGTCCGCGCTCGACGGCCATCCTGAGCCAGTCGTAGAGTTCGTCCGAGGCAATCGTCGTCTCCCCGCGGAAGTGCGCGCCGTGGGTGTCATCCGGAAGGTACGGATCCAGAAAGGCGCCGGTTCGGGCCGGTGGCACGCCATCCAGAAAGATCTTCACGAAGTCGGGGCGGTGGTGCTCGCGGCGAAAATCTTCGCCGCGCAGGATGAGTTCGCCGCCGACCGGCTCGAATCCGAAGATCGGATCGTTCACCGTCATCGAACTCACGACCCACGCATTGAGTGCGCTCTCGTCGTCGAGTTGCGCCAGCGCTCGCAGGATGGGTAGGGACGTTGCCGCATCCTGAAAGGCGGTGATCCCGAATGCCGAGAGAATCTCGATGCCGCGTGACGAGCAGGCGCGGTGCGCGGCTTCGTCGAGCGGCGCGACACGCTCCGCGGCCGCGGCCACCGCAATCCCGGCCGATTCCAGCAGAACCCCGGTGATCGTGCCCGAGGTGGGATCGCGCATGATCACACCGCCGCCGGGCGCCACGGTGCGGTCGTCGATCCCCGCGTGGGTCATCGCCGCCGAGTTGACCCAGCGGTTGTGGTGGCTGTCGTCCGAGAGCACGACCGGATGCCCGGCCGAGGCGGCGTCGAGCCGGGCGAGGGCGTCGGCCGTGTTCAGCTGCGGGAGCAGCCCGCTGCCCCAGCTTGCCCCCGTCAGCCACGCATCCGCGGGGAGGGTTGTCGCGTGCGCGGCGACCTTGGCCAGCACCTCATCGAGCGACAGCGCGGGAGAGAAGGACAGCTCGAACAGGTCGGCACGGCCCGCGAGGGCGTGATGGTTGTGCACATCAACGAACCCGGGCATGACGAACGCACCCTCGAGGTCGCGCATGATCGACGAGTCGCCGATCCACGACGTCACCTCGTCGTCGAACGCGACGATGGATCCGCCGGCGACGGCGAGCGCGCCCGCCCACGGGTGGTGCGGATCACCCGTGTAGATGCGCGCGCCCGTCAGGATGAGATCCGCGAAGGCCATGCCCCGGAGCCCGTCAGACCGTGATGACCTTGGGTGCGGCGACCGCCTTCAGGCCTTCGCGACCGAACTCCATCCCGTACCCCGAGCCCTTGACGCCGCCGAACGGTACGTCGGGGTTCAGGGTTCCGTGCTGGTTGATCCACACCGTTCCGGCCTGAATGCGCTGCGCGACGGCGATCGCATCGTCGATGTTCGCCGACCACACCGAGGCGCCAAGGCCCTGATCGGAGGCGTTCGCGCGACGGATCGCATCCTCGACGTCGGTGTACCGGATCACCGGGATCGCCGGGCCGAACTGTTCCTCGTCGACGAGCGGTGCGCCGTCGTCGATGTCGGCGACGACGGTGGCCCGGTAGAAGTGCGGCCCGAGTTCGGGAGCTGCCTCACCGCCCGTGACGATGCGCGCGCCGCGTGTGCGGGCATCCTCGACCAGATTCGACACGATGTCGAACTGCTGCTTCGTCGAGAGCGGGCCGAGGATGCTGGCCTCATCGAGCCCGGGACCCATCGGCATATTCGCGGCCATGTCCGCCAGGGTTGCGACGACCTCTTCGTACTGCGAGTCGTGCACGTAGAGGCGTTTGAGGGCGGCACAGGTTTGACCGGTGTTGATGAAGCAGCCCCAGAAGAGGTTCTCGGCGATCGCCCTGACGTCGGTGCCGGGCAGGATGATTCCCGGGTCGTTGCCTCCCATTTCGAGGGTGAGGCGGGCGAGGTTTCCGGACGAGCTCTTGATGATCTCGCGGCCCGTGCGGGTAGATCCGGTGAACATCACCTTGTCGATGTCTGGGTGTCCAGCAATGGCCTCACCGACGTCGCGCCCGCCCGAGACGACGGTCAGCACCCCCTCGGGCAGGTGTCGGTTCATGAGTTCGGCGACGGCGAGGACGCTGAGGGGCGTGTACTCGGAAGGCTTGCTCACCACGGTGTTGCCCATCCGCAGGGACGGCGCGATCTGCCAGATGGCGATCATCGCGGGCCAGTTCCAGGGGCTGATCGCCCCGACGACCCCGAGCGGAACGTAGTGGAGTTCGGAGCGGGTTCCGGGGGCTTCGAAGACCACCTCGGGTTCGAGCGCGGTGTCGGCGGCGTTACGAATCCAGGCCGCGCATCCTCCCGCTTCGAAGCGTGCACCGGGGCCGTTCAGGGGCTTGCCCTGCTCCTGCGCGATGATGCGCGCCAGCTCTTCGGCGTGGGCGTCGATCTCGTCGGCGGTGCGGCGCAGGATCTCGGAGCGCTCGGCGTGTCCGAGCGCGGCCCAGGCGGGCTGGGCTGCGCGTGCGGCTGCGACGGCCCGTTGGAGATCGTCGACGCCGTGCACGGGCGCGTAGCCCATCGTCTCGCCGGTCGCCGCGTCGGGTATTGCACGTCCCTCTGCGGCCGGAACGGTGATCGCCTCGAGCAGTGTCGTGGTGGTGGTCTCGCTCATGTCATCCTCCTCGATGAACGGTCTTCGACCAGTCTGCGAGGAGGGTGTCGGGGTCGATTGACGGGGCGTGCACGGCACCTGCCGCACGGCGCACACCTGGCCTGTCGGCTGGCCCGGCTGCGGGCCTTTCGGCTCGCCCGGCCGCGGGCTGTTGGCTCAGTGCCGCGGAGTCCGAACGGCCGAGGGAGGCATGCCGAAATGGGCGCGGAACGTCCGGCTGAAGTGTGCGGGATCGACGAACCCGTTGGCCAGTGCGATCGTCGTGACCGAGCGATCGGTGTAGCTGGGGTTCACGAGCTCGTCGTAGGTTCGCTCGAGCCGTCGTGTGCGGATGGTGGTCGACACCGACGTTCCTTGCGTCGCGAACAGGGCGTGCAGATGGCGCACCGAGATGAAGTGCGCGGCGGCGATCTCGGAAGGACAGAGGTCGGCGGAACCGAGGTGATCGTCGATGTAGTCGAGCACTCGACGCAGGATGTTCTCGTGCCCGTTGGCGGACGGGCGTTCGCCGGCGTGTTCTTCAAGCAACGTCCCGACCAGGTCGACGGCCGATCGTGCCAGGCGCCGTGCCAGGTGGCCTTCGAGGCCGTCCGACTGAGAGACGAGCTGCGTGAGGTACGGCCGCACCATCGCGCCGATTCCCTCGTCACCCCGAAAGCGGCGTGCCGTCAATTGGCGGACTGCCTCTGCCGGAAGCTCGATGAGTTCTTTGGGGAACATCACGATCCCCATCCGAACGGTGTCGCCGAAGACGAGCGAATACGGGCGGTCGGTGTCGTAGATGGCCATGTCGCCGGCGCGAAGTGTCGTCTCGCGACCCTCCTGCACGATCAGGCCGTCACCCTCCATGATCAGCGAAAACTTGTAGTACTTGCTCGATCCACGCGCGATGAGGGAGTGACTGCGGTGCACGGTGTGTTCGTCTGCGCGTACGTGGAAGACGTGGATGTCGCCCGATCCGCCGCTATCGAGGTGGCCGATGAAGTCGTCGGGGCGATCCGTGTGGACATCCAGCGGCACGACGGACTGTGAGACGGCGGTGCGATACGCGCTGAACCCCAATAGCGGGCTCGGCGGTATGGTCGTCGATGCGATCGGTTCGGTCATGGCACACCTCATTGTGGGACGCGAAATCGCACGTAATCATATACGATTCTCGCTACGGTAGCACCGCGCTCGATCGAGGTGAAGTATTCGAGTCGAATTCTGCCCCCTCCGGCAAAGTCTTTGCGCGGACGATCAACGCAGATCGCGCTCTCAGGAGTTCACTCGAATGATCTCTAGTTGATAGGGCGCGATGACGGCGCCCGAGATGCGCAGATCCAGCACGAGGAATGGACGATCCGATGGCGGGGTCGCGGCCCAGGCCGAGAGCCGGTCGAGATCCACCAGACGGCGAACTACCACACCCTCGGCTCCGAACCCGCGCGCGACCGCCGCGAAATCGACCTGGGGAATCAGCATGGGCGCCTTCGCGAGGCCTTTGAGCCCGTAGAGGTTGACCTCGGCGCCGTAGGCGGCATCGTTCCAGACGACCGCCATGCCGCGACCGCCCGCCACCCGCACGGCCGATTCGAGGTCCGCGAGCGCCATGAGGCCCCCACCATCGCCCGTGGTGAGCACGACCGTGGAGTCGGGGCGGGCGATCGCCGCACCGACGACGCAGGGAAACCCGAGTCCGATGGACTGGAACGCCGTGCCCACCATCATCATGCGATCGGGTGATGCGACGGACCAGTACATGTTGGCCCAGCCGATGAAGTGACCGCCGTCCCGATACGACGACGCGATCATCGGGCAGCAGTTCACCGATTCGAGCCGCCGCAGACCGGGGATCGAGCAGCCCATCGGGCGCGAGATCGTCGCCGGGGTCGTTGCGTCGCGCCCGTGTCGCATCGATGCTCTCGCGCCATCCGCTCGACTCCGGCACCGATGTCGCGCAGCACATCGGCGATCGAGCGCGCGACAAGAGCCGCGTCTCCGCGGACGTACGCGCCCACGTGGGGGTGGGTGGCCGCCGGGGCGAGATCGACCTGGATGACCCGCGTTCCGGGTGAGAAGAGCGCGCCGAAACGCATCGTGAACTGGTTCAGCGAGGCGCCGAACACGATCGCGACATCGGCCTCGCCCACGACCTCCATCGCCGCCTCGGCTCCGAAGCCACCCGTCACGCCCAGATCGAACTCGGGGCGCGGAAAGATGCTGCGTCCGAGAGCGGTCGAGGCGGTCACGGCACCCGTGATGTCGGCGATCTCGCCGAGGGCATTCTGTGCCCCCGCGATCCAGGCGCCTCGGCCGGCGAGTACAAGGGGGCGGTGTGCCGTCGCGAGAGCCGACGCCGCGTCGCGGATGGCCTGTACGGCGAACTCGCCCCGAGGCGCGAGCGGCGCCGGGATCCGCGGTTCGGGTGCGTCGGGCACCGGCCCCGCCACGAGCGAGGCCACGTCGTACGGGATCGCGAGCACGGTCGGTACGCGGTAGGCCAGGGCATGCTCGACCGCGATGGCGGTCGTGGCCGCGGCATCCGTCCGTCCCACCGTGTAGGTGCGTGCGCCGACCGCCGATGCGAGGGCGATCTGGTCGACATCCCAGGCGCGGGGGCCAGAGGTCGGTTCGTCGCCGACCACGAGGATCAGGGGGATGTGCGCTTGCACCGCCTCGGCGAGGGCCGTCAGGGTGTTGGTGAATCCCGCGCCATACGTCGCGGTCGCGGCCGCGTGGCCACCACCGGCGCGGTGGAAGGCGTCGGCGGCGACGACTCCGCCGGCCTCGTGGCGCACGGCGGTGTAGCCCACGTCCGTTTCTCGTTCGAGCGCATCCAGGAAGTAGGCGTTGCCGTTGCCCATCACCCCGAACACGTGGCCGACGTGGCGGGCGAGCGTGATGGCAACATGTGCAGCAACGGTGTGTACAGGAACGGTGTGTACAGGAACGGTGTGTACAGGAACGGTGTGTGCAGGAACGGTGGGGGTAGCAGCAGGCGTCATGGCGACTCCAGAGACGGGACGGAGAGCGATTCCGTGTGTGTCTCGCGGGCGGCGAATGCTCTGCCGTGGCGACGTGCCCCTTTTTCGAGCACCGACGGGCGGGACCTCCCGCCGGACCCCCTGAGTATAGGCATGGGCCGCCGCGTTCGACGGGCTGCCGAACCGCATTGCCGCCCACGACGTGCGGTTCGCCGATCTGACGCGCGGCGGCGCTCGCCGGGTCAGCGGCGGGATCACCCACCGAGCGCCTCGCGGATCGCATCAGCGGAACGCTGCAGACGGGCGCCGATCACGGCTGGTTCGAGCGTGCTGGAGACATAGACCACGCCGATCGCGGCCGCAGGCCGACCGGGCACCCGCAACGGCACGGCGACGGCGCGCAGGGTCGGGATGACCTCGTCGTGGCTCGTGGCATACCCGCGTACCCGGGCTTCCTCGACATCCGCTCGTACGTTCGCGGTGACGCCTTCGGGCCACTGACCGGGCGAGAGCATCGACAGGATGGCCTTGCCCGGTGCGCCGACGGTGACGGGATGCCGCGTGCCCGGTCGTTGGGCGACGGATGCCACCGCGAGCCGCGGTTCGACGCTGACGAGCGTGACGCATTCGTCGTGGTCGAGATCCGAGGAAGCAGGTTGCTTCGAGGTCGTTTGCCGCGGTCGTCAGCTCGGGCAGGGCTTCCGCCTGCAGATCGTGCGCGACGCCGGCGGCAAGCGCTGCCATCCGCGCGCCGAGTCGCATGCGCCCGGTGCCGTCGCGGGTCACGAGCCCGTGGTCTTCGAGGGTGCGTACGAGTCGGTAGGCGATCGAGCGGTGCACGCCGAGATGGCTGGCGATCTCGTCCATTGATGGGGCGTCGCGCGCGTCGCTCAGGATCTCGAGGATCCGGATACCACGACTGAGCGTCTGTGAGGCGGGTCCGGGGGCGGGGTATTCGTCGTCATTGCTTTCCTTTTTGCGGGCCGGGGCAGGCAGGTGCGGGGGTTGCCTGGCGCGCGCGCACCGTATAGCGTTTGTTCACCAGTAGAACAGTACGTTCGAAGATAGAACACACGAGCGCGGTTGGCAATCTTCGAAGTCGAGGGATGCCGGGCCGCAACCTCGACATCGCCGTCCGAGGAGGACATCTCATGCAGTTCCATCACCACGGGTACGTCTCGGGAAATCCACGCGTGCACGACGCCGCCGGCACCGGCATCGACCGGCCGATCGACCTACCCGACGAGACGGACGTACTCATCGTGGGTTCTGGACCGGCGGGGAAGCTCCTCGCGGCGCAGATGTCGCAGTTTCCCGGTGTCTCCACGCGCATCATCGAACGGCCTCCGCGAGCGGGCGACCTGTGCCGGCCAGGCCGACGGTATCTCGGCGCCCGCAGCGTCCAGACTTTCGGCGTTCGGTCTCCGCCAGCGTATCGGCGAGGCGGTATCCCGTTGGCAACTTTGGCTGCCCGACCCCAGAGCACGACGTCCGCACGTCCCGCACCGAAGACTATGCCCTGAAGATCAGCGAGTTCCCGCACCTGATCGTCAACCAGGCGAGGGTCCTCGACTACTTCGCCGAGGCCGCGGCCGACGGCCCCGGACGCATCTCTCCGGACTACGGCATCGAATTCCTCGGCCTGACGATCGGCGACGCGGGGGAGTACCCGGTCGAGGTTCGGGTGCGCCATGTTGCCGGCGAACGCGCCGGGGAGGAGCGGATCGTTCGAGCCAAGTATGTCGTGGGCTGCGACGGCGCACGCAGTGGTGTGCGCGAGGCCATCGGTCGCAAGCACATCGGAGAGTTCGCGGCGCACGCGTGGGGTGTCATGGACGTCCTCGTGAACACCGACTTTCCAGATCTGGCGCACCAAGTGCGCGATCAACTCCTCGGCCGGGAGCATCCTGCACATCCCGCGCGAGGGCGGGATCGAGTCGCATGTACATCGACCTCGGCGAGGTGGCGGCCGACGACGATCATCGCGTTCGGCAGACGCCGATCAACGAGATCATCCGCCAGGCCAACGCCATCCTGCATCCGTACTCCATCGACGTGAAGCAGGTCGCGTGGCACAGCGTGTACGAGGTCGGCCATCGCGTCACCGACAAGTTCGACGACGTGCCCGAGGGTGACGAGCGCTCGCCGCGCGTCTTCCTGACGGGGGACGCGTGCCACACGCACAGTGCCAGGCGGGCCAGGGCATGAACGTTTCGATGCAGGACGGCTTCAACCTCGGGTGGAAGCTCGGGCACGTGCTCACGGGCCGGAGCCCCGAGTCGCTCCTCCACACGTACTCGGCCGAACGGCAGCCCGTTGCGCAGCAGCTGATCGACTTCGACCGGGAGTGGTCATCGCTGATGGCGCGCAAGCCCGGTGAGATATCCGATCCGCAAGACCTCGCGACCTACTATCTGGCGACCGCGGAGTTTCCGTCTGGATTCATGACGAGTACGGTCCCTCGCCGGCGATCGGGGATGTCGCGCACCAGCACCTCGCTCCCGGATTCCCCGTCGGCAAGCGCTTCCAGTCCGTCGAGGTCGTCCTGTTGCGACGGCAATGTCGTGCACCTGGGCCACCACGCCCGGGCCGACGGACGCTGGCGGATGTATGCGTTCGCCGACGCATCCGGCCCCGCGACATCGTCGGCTCTCGACGCGTGGGCGGCCTGGATGGGTTCACCGAAGCGCCAATCGCTCGCCACACGCCCGCCGGTGCAGATATCGACGCGGTGTTCGATGTGAAGGTCGTCTACCCACGCCCGTTCGAGGACGTCGATATCACCCGCGTTCCCGACCTCTTCGTCCCGAAGACCGGCTCCCTGGGGCTGACCGACTGGGAGAAGGTTTACGCCGCACGCCCGAGTGGGTGGAGCGACGTCGATATTTTCGTGGAGCGCCAACTGACGAACGCGGGGGTCGTCGTCGTCGTCCGTCCCGATCAATATGTCGCCGCGGTCCTGCCCCTGACCGCCACCGACGAACTCTCAGCGTTCTTCGAGCGCTGCCTGCGAACCGAAACGAGGACCTCCCTGTGAACCAGAACGAGACCATCTGCTCGAGCGTGTCCCGAGCGACCTGTTCATCGGAGGAAGTTGGCGCGCCGCCAGCGCGCACAAACGCTTCGATGTCATCGACCCCTCGACAGGCGACGTGATCAAGAGGATCGCGGATGCGGAGGCCGCGGACGGCGCCGCGGCGATGGATGCGGCGGCCGACGCCTTCCGGCCGACTTCGGCGGCGACCCCTGCCGTGCAGCGGCACGGCATACTCATGCGCGCGTTCGAACTGTTGATGGAGCGCCAGGACGAGCTCGGCCTGCTGATGACCCTGGAGATGGGCAAGCCGCTGGCCCAGGCCAAGGGGGAGATTGCCTACGCCGCCGAGTTCTTCCGGCACTTCGCCGGGGAAGCCCTGCGCATCGACGGTGGATTCCAGGCGGCGCCGCAGGGCGGGGCACGCTTCCTGGTGACCAAACAGCCGGTCGGCCCGTGCCTGCTGATCACCCCGTGGAACTTCCCGATGGCGATGGGTACCCGCAAGCTCGGTCCGGCCTTGGCCGCTGGGTGCACCAGCGTGCTCAAGCCTGCGCAGCAGACTCCGCTGTCGATGCTGGCCTTGGCTCAGATCCTGAAGGAAGCGGGTGTGCCGGGCGGCGTGGTCAACATCGTCCCGACGACGAACGCCGGTGCCGTCAGGAGCCAGATCCGCTCCGGCGACGCCCGCAAGCTCTCCTTCACCGGCTCGACCCCGGTCGGGCAGCGGCTTCTGCAGCAGGCATCCCGATGGCGTTCTGCGAACGTCGATGGAACTCGGCGGGAACGCGCCGTTCGTCGTGTTCGAGGATGCCGATCTCGATAAGGCTGTCGACGGGGCGATCCTCGCCAAGTTCCGCAACATCGGTCAGGCGTGCACGGCCGCGAATCGCTTCATCGTGCACCGCTCAGTTGCAGACGAGTTCGCGCGCCGCGTCACCGAGCGGGTGCAGGGCTTCACGATGGGCCGGGGCACCGAGGAGGGCGTGACCATTGGGCCGCTCATCGATGACCGGGCGGTCGACAAGGCCAATGCGCTCGTCGAGGATGCGGTCGAACGCGGTGCGCAACTGCGCACGGGTGGGCGGCGCGGCAGCGGCGCGGGGACGTTCTACGAGGCGACCGTGCTGAGCGATGTCGCGGCGGGCAGCGAGATCCTGCGCGAGGAGATCTTCGGTCCGGTGCTTGCGATCGTGCCGTTCGACACCGAAGAGGACGCGGTTCGCATCGCGAACGACACGGAGTACGGGCTGGTGTCGTACGTGTTCACGAAGTCGTCGTCCCGCGGTCAGCGGATGATCGAGGCGCTTCAGACCGGCATGATGGGCCTGAATGTCGGGGTCGTCTCGAACGCCGCAGCGCCGTTCGGTGGCTGGAAGATGTCCGGCCTCGGTCGCGAAGGCGGAGCCGAGGGGATCCACGAGTACCTGCAGACGAAGTACACGTTGACGGCCAATCCGTTCGGGTAGTGGTAGCGCAGCGTCCGGAGTTTCCTGAGTGTTGCGCATCCCGCTCGCGACGGTGCTCTTCGACGTTCCCGGCGCCATCATGGGCGAGATCGCCCATGAGCTGAGCCGCGTATGACACCTGGCCGCCTTATGCTGTCGCGCGAATCTCATGCGACGGTATTGCTCGCGCGGTCGTCGCAACCGAGTGACCAGTCAGAGTTCGAAGCAAACGGCGCGAGGTTCGCGTGGTTGGAGACTAGGGAATGCGAGCGAAACCCGGCAAGTTGACGCAGTGACATGCGGAAGACCGGCTGAGGCTGGTTCAGGCGAATCTGACCCAGTTCGCGCCGCTTCCGGTCTCGGCCTGCTGGAGAATTCGAGCGCGTCGCCCTCCACCGCGTACAGCGAGATGGTCGTCGAGCGTTCCCCGGCCGCGACGAGCAGCGACCCGTCCGGGCTGACCGCGAAACCGCGGGGCTGCGGCTCGGTCTCGTGGAAGATCGTCGGCGAAGACACTGTGCCGTCCGTGCCCACGGAAGCAGCCGCCAGCGTGCTCTCGGTGCGCTCGGATGTCCAGAGCGTCGCCTCATCGCGGCCCCAGTGCACGTCGGCGCCCCAGATGAAGTGGTTCTCGCGCGGGTCGGCGCCGAAGACACTGTGCCCGAGCCCCCGTGCCGGGTCAACCACCGTCGTCGCACCGCGGAACGTCAGCTCGCCGGTCGAGATGTCGCGGGAGAAGTGCAGGACCTCGCCCGAGAACTCGGTGATCACGTACACCGCATCCTGCGCCTCGTTCAGCACGAGGTGTCGCGGGCCGCTTCCCTCGGGTGCCGCGACCGTCTCGGGGTCGAGCGGCTTCAGACGCAGTTCGTCGTCGACGGCGTACTGCGCCACGAGGTCCGCGCCGAGCGAGACGAAGTAGGCGAATCGACCGTCGGTGCTGGGCAGTACCGAGTGCAGGTTCGGGAACGCGATCGTGCTGACCGGCTCACCCACCACCCCGTCATCGATGGGGCAACTGATGCCGTAGCCGCCGCTGTAGGCCGCACCGAGCAGCAGGGTTCCGTCGCGACCGAGCGCGAGGTAGTTCATGCCGCCCTCGGGCAGGTCGAGTCGGCCCCGCGGGGTGAGGCGTCCGGTACTGCGGTCGAGTTCGAGTGTCAGGATGCCGGAGGGTTCACCCGGTTTGCTGCCCTTGACGCCGGCGTACACGAGGTCGCGCGCCGAGTCGACGGCGAACGTCGAGCATTCGGTGAGCCCGTCCGTGACGGCGAGGCGCTCGAGCGTGCGGTCCGCGAGGCGGAAGACGCTGATCGATCCGTCGCCCGCATTGGCGACGAGGACGAGGGGTGTGTCGGTCATCCTTCGATCGTACGTGCGGGCCCGGCGGTACCCGCCCGACTCGAGCGGTAGTCGCGCCCGCCCTAGCGGTTGCGCGCCGCGGCTTTCCGCTGCTGGCGCTCGGCCTCGGCGACGGCTGCCTCTTCGGGGGTCGGGGCGCTGCCGCCGAGGTGCTTCGGCTGCCACCACTGACCCGAACCCGAGAGGGGATAGGACGCCTGTGCCTCATCGAGCAGTGCCTGCATCCGCTCGCGCAGTTCTTCCGTCATGCGCCACGGGTCATCGCTCGTCGTCACCGCGAGCGGCTCGCCGACCGCGATGGCGAGGGGCGCCTTGAACGCCTCGCGCAGCCGCGGGCGGTGGTTCTTGGTGCGTAGGAGTTGCCCGCCCCACACGACGATGGGGATGATCGGCGCGCCCGCCTGCAGGCCGCCATCCGCGCCGACCCGGTCTTGAGTTCGCGGACCGTGAAGGACGCGCTGACCCCGGCCTCGGGAAAGACCCCCAGCAACTCGCCCCGGCGCAGGGCATCGACGGCGAGTTCGTACGCGGCGCTCCCCGCGGCCTTGTCGACCGAGATGTGGCGCATAGCTCGCAGCAGCCAGCCGACCACGGGTTTGTCGAAAGCGCCCTTCATCGCGAGAAAGCGCACGTGCCGCCGATTGTGCAGCCACGTGACCCACTCGACGAGCGCGAAGTCGGCGTATCCGAAGTGCGTGATCGCGAGAACACCGGATCCGGATGCCGGGATCCGGTCGATTCCGCTGACCACCGGTTTGAGTCGCAGGACGCCGCCGAATAGCACGCGTCCCAACCCGACAGCGAGGGAGTACACGGGTTCGCGGCCCGCTCGGCCGCTCTGCTGCGTCGTCATGGATCAACCCTGCCACCGGTTTCTGTCTGGAGCGGGTGGTTGCCGCGGGATATATCGGTCACATGGTCGATGCCGTTTGTGCGGCTCGAGACGTGCCCGTTGTTCGGCGATGAGCGTGAGCATCGCCGAGTTGCTCGCCGGGTCGGTGGTGTTCCCGCGAATCTGCGCGTCCAGGGCTTCGAGCTGGGCGACGAGCGCGGCATCGACCTCAGAGCTGGCGCACACGAGCGAAAGCTCGGACACGGCCTGAACGAAGCGCTTCACGACGGCGGGATGCTCGGCACCGTAGTGACGAAGAGGGGTCAGCGAGGCATCCACATCGTCCGCCGGGCGTCGGGGTATCGTGACGAGGCAGAGCTGGCCGTCGGGGTCCCGCGAGCCCGGCCGGCAGTCGCGACATGGCGACGAGACGTGCGGTGATCGCGCTGAGGTGACCGATCGTCGTGCACCGCGGTGGTCGGATCGTTCACGCCAGGCGACAGCGCGCGCAGGGCGATGTCGAGGGTCTGCTGCACACCGAAGTCGACGTCTTGCGCCGAGGTTCGTTCGTATCCGATGGGGAATGCCTTGCCGGATGGTCCGCTCGACGTCTTCTCGATCGGGACCTCTTCTCGTTCGGTCCGATCGTCCCTGGACGGCCACCACCGTGCCAGTGGTGTTCCCGTCACGACGTTCTCGCCGACACGGCGGAGCTCCTGGATCACGATTCGGTGCTCGGCGGCGTACCGGACGAGCAGATCGTGGTCGTGACGCGTGATGAATCCGCTCGCATCCGCGACCGCCGTGTCGTGCGCCGTGGGAGGGCGATCTCGCCGTCGTAGCCGGGGTCGTGGCGTTGCGCCCATCGATCAGATCGATCGTGGCATCCGTCTCGGCATGGATCTCTTTCAGCATGGTTTCGACCCGCAGTTGCGCCGCGAGATGCGCCAGGAAGAAGACGAGCATGATGACGCTCGCGAGCGTCGATACGAATCCGAGCGTGCACGGAAAGGCGTGGTACGAACTCGGCGATGTCGTCGTCTTCCGATCGCACCGTCGCTCAGCGACATGCGCGAGGGAGTAGGCGAATGTTCCGAGGAATGCCGCGAGCGTCGCAGTGCGACTCTGAGCGGTCGCGCGCGAACAGGCGAAGGACACGAACTGAGGCTGACTGCTCGTCAGTCTGCAGATGCGACGACGGTGCCGAGACCGTGAGGGAGTAGGCGAAGGTTCCGAGGAATGCGGCGAGCGGTCCAGTGCACTCTGACGATCGCGCGCGAACAGCCGAAGGACGCGCGGCGATGCTTGGCTGCTCGCCAGCTGGAGCGCGACGACCGTGAGCGAGAAGGTGAGCGACGTCGCGGTGATCAGCGAACCGGCGATGGATGACAGCACGGTGCGGGCGGTCTCGGCGCCCCCATTGAACACGACGGAGTGCAACCGCGGTCGGCAGTTGCGGGTCGACGATGAGGTCCAAGCGGGGGAGCACGATGCCGACGATCACCGCGGCGACGACCGTCCCGACGGGGACGGGCCACGAGTCCCGAATCGATCGCTTCGCGACGAGGGTTGCCCACCGACCCGCGCCACGCGCTGGGGCCGGTGTCTCTCCGTCGGTGCTTGAGGCATCCGCACATCCGGGCATCGGCGCCGCGTTGTTCGCCTGTCGGCCCGACGTCGCATCCTCGCAACGACGGTCCTCACGAACCTTCGCACGACGACGATCAACTCAGGTGATTCGCCGGAGTGCTCCGACCACCCAGCGGACGCAGCGACCGCCAGGGGTCCGGGTACGTGAGAGCCGCTGCCGGGGGCGAGCGGAGGTGCCGATCTTGATGCGGTCGGCGTATCGCAGGTAGTAGACGACCTCGACCCGAGGCCGTTCCAGGTCGGAGTCGATGACGTCGCCGACGCGCCAGCTGCAGAGCGCACAGCTCAGCCATCCGTCCTGGCGCTCGCCCTCCGCGCCCCCGCAGAGCGCACACGGGTCAGCGAGGGGGACGACGGCTGGCACCCGAGAACGCTACGACGAACCAGGGACACCCCGGCTCGCGCGACGAGGATCGGCAAAAACGACAAGCCGCGGAAGAAAAAGCAACCCCCTTTCGCACCGGGCCTTGGTGCTGCATGATCTGAGCTGCTCAATTACTGCTCGAAAGGCAATACACACATGCTCGGACTCATTATCAGCATCATCGTCATCGGACTGATCGCGGGTGCGCTCGCGCGCCTGATCGTGCCCGGCAAGCAGAGCATGGGCATCGGTATGACCATCCTCCTCGGCATCATCGGCTCGTTCGTCGGCGGATTCCTCGGGTTCTTGCTGTTCGGTGCCGACGCCCAGGACGGCTTCTTCCAGCCCGCCGGCATCATCGGTGCGCTCATCGGCTCGATCATCGTTCTGCTGCTGTGGGGCGCCTTCTCCAGTCGTCGGTCGCGCCGCAGCTGAGCGCGCGTATGACGGGGGATATCGCATCCGACCCGGGACTGGCCAGTGATGGCCGTCGCGGTGGGGCGGATGCTCCACGGGCACACGCCGGCCTGCGGGGGAACACCCTGCAGGTCGGTGACGTGCTCGCGGAGAGGTATCGAATCGACGAGTTCGTGGGCGCAGGCGGGATGGCGTCCGTCTTCCGTGCCACCGATCAAGCGCTCGGTCGCACGGTCGCGATCAAGTTGTTCACTCCGGGCACGGCGGGCCGCGGAGACGAGGCGCGGCAGGTATCCGAAACGCGGCTGCTTGCATCGCTGAGCCATCACGCGCTGGTCACCCTCTTCGATGCGCACCTCCCGGAGCGCGGCGACGCGTTCCTCGTGATGGAGTACATCGATGGAGGAACGCTCGACTCGCGCCTTCTCGGCGGGGCGATCAGCGGCGACGATGCCGCCTCTCTCGCGCGCGAACTGGGTGAGGCTCTGCACGTCGTGCACGGTGCCGGGATCATCCATCGAGACGTCAAACCGTCGAATATTCTGCTGCGCCCGTCGTTGACTCCGAAAAGCACCCTCCGCCCGACCCTCGCCGATTTCGGCATCGCCTACCTCGTCGATACGACCCGCCTCACCGCGCCCGGGACCGCCATCGGCACGGCCGCGTACCTCGCGCCCGAGCAGGTGCGGGGCGCCGCGCCGACGACGGCGTCGGACATCTATTCGCTGGGCCTGGTTCTGATCGAGGCGCTGACCGGCCGCCGCGCGTTCGCGCAGCAGACCCCGGTGGAGGCCATCGCCGCGCGGCTCTCGATGCAGCCCGAGATTCCCGTCTCCCTCGGTCCTGCTTGGTGTGCGTTGCTGACCGGCATGACTGCACGCGACCCCGAACAGCGCCCCACCGCGCTCGAGGTGGCAACGCGGGCGCGCTCGCTCGATACCGCGCCGAGTGATCCGGCCGTGACCGCCCTTGCCGTCGACGAGGGCGGCGGGGGTGACGCGGCCGAGGCATCCGTCGCGCCTGCCTCGTCGATGGACTTGGTGCCGCCCGCACCGACCGCGATGCTCCCGACCGAAGCGCTGACGGATGTCTCGGCACCACCGCACGAGCCCGCACCCGTCGACACCCGTGGGAACGCGGGACGGAACAGCTCGCCCGCACGTTCGCGCCGTGTGCGTCTGGGGTTGCTCGCGCTCGTGGCGTTGCTGGTTGCGGGCGTGCTCGCCGCCGTGCTCTGGACCGCGAACCTGCCGTCCGAGCCAGCGCAGCCGGATCTGCCGCAGGTGGGCGAGCCCCTCGACACGCATCTGCAGGATCTTCTCGACGAGGTGACACCATGAGGCGCCGGGCGGGATTGCTCGCCCCGGCGCTCGCTTGCATGCTCGTGTTCAGCGGGTGCGCGCAGTCGGACAGCGACCTGACCGCGGAGTCCGCCGCACAGCTCCAGTCGCTCGTGGTATCGGTGGCGGAGACCGCCGCGACGGGCGCCTATGCCGCGGCGACGGTCGAACTCGATGCACTTCAGGCGGCGCTTGACGCCGCGCGGGGCCAGGGTGACGTGACCGACGAGCGGGCCGCGACGATCCAGGCGGCGATCGATGCGGTGCGCGCCGACCTCGTGCAAGCGGCAGAATCCGCAACGCCGAGCGCGCCCGCCGAGGAGCGCGTCGAGGCGCCGGCTCCGGTGGCGCCGGAGGCGCCGGACGTTCCTGATTCGGATGATGGCGACGGTGACGAGGGCAACCGGGGCAATGGGAACGACGGCAACAACGGCAACGGCAGGGACGGCAACGGCACGGACGGGAACAGCGGGAATGGGAACCGAAACGGCGGAGGCCGGGGCAACGGCTAGCTCCCGCGGCGTCACGGCGTGAAGATGGGAGATTTCTCATCTTCGCTGGCCTGATTCCGGCCGTTTTTGGCTGCTTTTCGGGGCGTGGATGTCGGTGGTCATCCGTAGAGTTTCGAACATGCATTCGAACACTCGTGGGGTTGACGTCAAAGCTCGGGACTTCGCGGTCCGGTGCGCTGAGGCGATGCGTGTGGCCGAGCAAGGACAGGCCGCGCTGGCCCGCATTTTCGCGGAGGCAGCCGCGGAGGGGATGCACCGGGTCGCGGAACTCGCCTCGCCCTCGTCGCGTGAGGCGGAACTGCCTTTTCGTTCATTGGCGGCGGAACTGGGTGCCGCAACGAACATGTCCGACCGGACGGTGCAACGCCGCATGAACGATGCCGCGGTGCTGGAGGAGTCGTTCCCAGCCACGTTCGACGCGTGGGATGAAGGACGGGTCAGCGGCGGGCATGTCGCGGTGATCATGGAACACGGCCTACCACTCACGGATCCTGACGCGCGGGCCGTGTTCGAACGTGAAGCGCTGGTCCGGGCTGAAGGGACAACGCCGGGACGCCTCGGGGCGTCGCTCGCGCGGCTTGCGGAGTCCCTGCAGCCGCGCCCGCTCGCGGAACGGCACCAAGAGGCGCGCGCGTCGCGAGGTGCGTGTGTTCGGGACATCGGGGATGGGATGGCGGAGTTCAGCACCATCCAACCCGCCGTCCTCGCGCACGCGATGCACGACCGGATCACGCAGCAGGCCCAGGCGATCAAGAAAGCCGACCCCACGGATGTGCGGACCCTGGATCAGATCCGCGCGGACCTCGTCGCTGACATGCTCCTCACCACCACACCCGACGCGCAGACCGGTGCGGGAATGTCGGACGGGTTTGGTGGTCTCGGGTCGATCCAAGCGATCGTGAACGTCACCATCCCCGCCCTCGCGTTGGCGGGCGTCACGGATGAGCCCGCCGACCTGGTCGGGCGGTGCCCGATCGACCCGGCTACGGCCCGCCAGCTCGCAGGGCACGCGGCCGGGTGGGATCGGGTCCTCGCCGACCCGATCACGGGATGTGTTCTCGCGGTGGACCGATATACCCCGTCGGCGGATATGAAACGGTTCCTGCGGGCTCGGGATCAACACTGCCGATTCCCCGGATGCCGACAACCCGCCCACCGGTGCGATCGGGACCACACCCTCGACTACGCCCTCGGCGGCGCCACGGATGTGTGCAACCTCGCCTGCCTCTGCAAACGACACCACACCCTCAAAGGCGAGACTGCGTGGACGGTCCGACAACTCGGCGGCGGAATCCTGGAATGGACCTCACCCGGTGGCCACGTTTACATCGACAAACCACCGCCCGCGCTGGTCATCTTCACGCCCTCTTCAGACCCACCGCCGTTCTGAGGCACCCCGGTCCCTGAGTCCCCGGCCACTGAGACGCCGGTCACTGAGATCCCGGTCACTGAGATCCCGGTCACTGAGCCTGTCGAAGTGACCCGCTGTGCCTTGCCCTCCCGCCACGGGTCGCTCCTGTGCGCCCTTCGACATGCTCAGGGAGCGCTGCCCCTCCGGTCACTGAGCCTGTCGAAGTGACCCGCTGCGCCCGGCCCTCCCGCCGTGCGCGGTTCCGGCGCTCCCTTCGACGGGCTCAGGGAGCGCGCGACCGTGGACCGCGCCCTACTCGGCCGGGCGCGTCGACTGGCGCAGCACGAGCCGCGTCGGCAGCGGAGTGTCTTCGGTGACGCTCCCGGGTTCCTCAACGGCGATGAGCACCTTCTGCATCATCAGCTCGCCCAGGCTTGCGAAGTCCTGACGCACCGTCGTCAGCGGGGGATACAGGTACCCGGCCTCGGGAACATCGTCGAATCCGATGATGCTCACGTCCTCCGGAATCCGGATGCCCCGCTCGCGCATCGCCGACATCAGGCCGATCGCCATCTGATCGTTGCCCGCGAAGATCGCCGAACCCGGCTCGAGATCGAGGCGCGTTCCAATGTCGTAGCCGCCCGCGGCCGTCCAATCGCCGATCGCATGGTCGATGACCTCGAGTCGCCGAGCACCGAGTTCGTCGCGCCATCCGCGAATCCGCTCCAGGGCATCCGGCGCGCGCAACGGACCCGACACGTGCAAGATCGTGCTGTGGCCCAGCTCTGCCAGGTGCCGCACCGCCGACCGGGCACCGCGGTACTGGTCGATCGACACGATGAGCGGACTGCGCCGAGGGCTCGCCGCCGCCGCCACGATCGGCACGCCCAACTCGAGCCCGCGCACCATCTCGAGCACTCCGACGTCGACGACGATCAGCACGATCGCATCAACGCGCTGCCGCAACAGTCCTTCGACCGCGGATCGGGCGACGGCGGGGTCCTCTTCGACCGCGCTCACCGTCTCGACGCTGTATCGGGCGTGGCGCGCGGCAAACGTGAAATGCATCGCGATCGAGGCGGGGCCATAGTCGGTGATGCCGGGCGCGACGAGGCCGATGGTCCGGGTGCGCCGCGTCACGAGCGCCCGCGCCGCGGGAGATGGGCTGTATCGCAACTGCGCGATCGCCTGCTGCACCCGCGCGCGGGTGGCGGGCCGGACGTTCGGCAGATCGTTGATGACACGCGACACGGTCTGGTGCGACACCCCCGCGAGACGGGCGACATCGAAGATATTCGCGGTCTTTGCGGCGCCGTTCTCCGGAGCCGTACCGTTCTCCGACCCGGTCGGCACGCCCCTCTCAGACATCGTCACCGCCCGGTTGGGCGACGAGAGCGAGCAGCGCATCCATCGTCAGGTTCTCGCCGGGAAGCACATCGACCACAACCCCGTCGCGCAGCACGGCGACACGGTGTGCGACGCGCACGACCTCTTCGAGTTCGGCCGAGATGAACATCACCGACAAGCCGTTCGCGGCCATCTCGACGACGAGGTTCTGGATCTCGACCTTCGCGCCGACGTCGATCCCACGCGTCGGCTCGTCGAGCAGCAACACCTGCGGCGACAGTGCCAGCAGCCGCGCCAGCAGCACTTTCTGTTGGTTGCCGCCCGACAGGGTGCCCGCGGGGCGATCGAGATCGGGCGGACGGATGTCGAGGGCCTCGACCCAACTCGCCGCGAGCTCGCGCCGCCGTGCCGTCGGGATGCGGCGCAGGATGCCTCGATCCGCCTGCAGGGCCAGTGTGATGTTCTCGAGCACGCTGAGATCGCCGATGATTCCTTCCCGACGACGATCCTCCGACGAATAGAAAACCCCGAGCGCCATCGCGGCGCGCGGGCCGCCACCCGAGACATCCTTTCCCGCGATGCGGACGATGCCACCGTCCGGTCGATCGACGCCGCTGATCGCGCGAGCCAGCTCACTCCGCCCCGAGCCGAGCAGCCCCGCGACGCCGAGCACCTCACCCGCAAACAGATCGAGGTCGGCCTCGTGCACGCGCCGACCCACCGACACGCCACGTGCCGACACTGCGGGTTCCGGCTCATCCTCGGGCGAGAGCTCGGGCACGGCCCGGCGCGTCGTGAGGGCCGCGGCGCTGCGTCCGAGCATCGCCTCGACCAGGTCGATCCGCAACAATTCCTCGGTCAGGTACTCGCCGACGAATTTGCCGTCGCGCAGCACGGTCAGCCGGTCGCACAGCTCGTAGACCTGATCGAGGAAGTGCGAGACGAACAGAACGGCCACACCACGCTGGGTCAACTCGCGGATGACACGGAAGAGCTCGGCGACCTCGTCGAGATCCAGGCTCGATGTCGGCTCGTCGAGCACGAGCACCTTCACGTCGGTCGAGATGGCGCGGGCGATCGCGACGAGCTGCTGCACCGCCACGGAGTGGGTGCCGAGGAGCGACGCAGGATCGATGTCGACTCCGAGATCGGAGAGGATGTCGTGGGCTTCGCGCCGCATCGTCTTCCAGTCGATCCCGCCGAGCTTGCGGGGCTCACGCCCGAGCGCGATGTTCTCGGCGACCGAGACATTCGGCAGCAGATCGATCTCTTGATAGACGGTGCTGATGCCCGCGCGTTGTGCGTCGTGCGGGGACCCGAACTTCACCGGAGCGCCGTCCAGCTCCAGCCGCCCGGCATCGAGTTGGTAGACGCCGGTGATGGCCTTGATGACCGTCGACTTGCCCGCACCGTTCTCGCCCATCAGCGAGTGCACCTCGCCCGGGAAGAGCCGGAGCCCCACGCCGTCGATCACCGCGTCCGCGCCGAACCGGACCGTGGCGCCGGTCAGCTCGAGGATCGGCGTGGCCGGTTGCATCTGGCCATTATCGCGGTCGCGGGAGCGCAGGCCTCCGACCGACATCGGGCGCGCCGCCTACGTTCGCCTCTGTGAGCGCGTGACGATCACCCGTTGCACCACGATGAACACCAAAAGCAGGAACCCGATGATGATCTGCGTCCACGACTGCTCGGCGCCCATGAACGAGATGAGCTTCTTGATCGTGCCGTAGACGAGCACGCCGACGAGCGAACCCAGTACGTAGCCGGTCCCGCCGGCGAGCAGCGTGCCGCCGATGACGACCGCGGCGATCGCGTCCAGCTCGGTGCCGATGCCGTTGCGCGGATACCCGGCGCCCGAGTACGCGGTGAGCAGCAGACCGGCGACGCCGCCGCAGACGCCGCTGATGACGTAGACGAGGATCTTGGTGCGGGCGACCTTCAAACCCATGAGACGCGCGGATTGCTCGCTGCCACCGATCGCATACACGGTGCGGCCGAAACGGGTCCAGTGCAGCACGTAGAACGCGATCCCGACGGTCGCGAGGGCGATCAGCCCGGTTGGGGTGATGTACCACCCGCCGAACGCGAAGCGGGTGCGCTGCAGCCACAGCACCGCCGGGTCTTCGACACGGATCGACGACAGGCTCACGACGAACGCGAGGCCGCGGGCGAGGAAGAGTCCCGCGAGCGACGCGATGAACGGCTGCACGTTGAAGTACTGCACGAGCACGCCGATCATCAGCCCGATCGCGGCGCCGCCGAGCAGCATCACCGGGATCACGATGATGGCGGGCAGTTGCTGCGACAGCAGGCTCGCGCTCAGGATGCCGGTAAAGGCCATGACCGACCCCACCGACAGGTCGATGCCGCCCGTCAGGATGACGAACGTCATGCCGACCGCCAGCACCACGAGATAGGCGTTATCGAGCAGGAGCGCCGACAGGTTGCCCGGCGTCAGGAAACGATCGAATCTGACCTGTGCCGCCACGAGCAGGATGACGAGAATCGCCACCGCGGCGAGGGTCGGCATGAGCGATGACCGCCGGCTCATGAAGGTGTTGTAGCGCGCCACGAAACCCCGATCCGAGCGGGGCGCTTTCGGCCGAGTTTGCAGGTCCGTGGTCATGACGCGACCTCCGCCTTGTTCTGGTTGACGATCGAGGTGCCGGTTGTGGGGGTGCCGGGGGCGGTGGGGCCGCCGGGCGTGGGGGAAGGGCGTTTGCGGGTCAGGTCGCGTATCCACTTGTGCAGCCGTGGGGATTGCAGGATCACGACCACGATCACGACGACCGCGAAGAACACGGGGCTCTGCGCCGGGGGCACGCCGAGGAAGAGGATCGTCTTGTCGAGGGTCTGGATGATCAGCACGCCGACGACCGTGCCCGCGATCGTGAACTTGCCGCCCATCAGCGAGGTGCCGCCGAGCACGACCGCGAGGATCGCGTACAGCTCGATGAACAGCCCCGCGGCGTTTGCGTCCGCGGCGCGGATATTCGCGCTGTAGATGATGCCGGCGATGCCCGCGAGCAGGCCGCTCGCCAGGTATGCACCGAAGACGATGCCGCGCGAGCGGACGCCGGCCAGGCGGCTCGCCTGCGGGTTGATGCCCACGGCCTCGGTCAGCACGCCGAGCGCCGTGCGACGTTCGGCGAGGGCGACCACGATGATCGCGCCGAGAGCGATCAGGAAAGCGACGGGCAGGAACACCAGGTATCCGGTCGCGATGAATGAGTACGGTGCGCTGTTCACGGTGGTGATGAAGCCATCCGTGATGAGCAGTGCGACGCCGCGCCCCGCGAGCATCAGCACCAGGGTCGCGATGATCGGTTGAATGCCGGCAACCGAGACGAGCAGGCCGTTCCACGCGCCGAGGATCAGCGACACGCCGAGCGCGACGACCAGCGCCAACATGACAGTGCCGATGCTGCCCGGATCGCTCGAGGCGTCGATGATCGTCAGCGCCACGGCGCCCGATACAGCCATGATCGCGCCGACCGACAGGTCGATACCGCGTGTTGCGATGACCATCGTCATGCCGAGCGCCACCAACATCAAGGGCGCACTCGTGCGCAGGATGTCGATCAGCACGCCGTACAACTGCCCATCGCGCACGGTCACGACGATGAACTGCGGCCTCACGATCGTGTTGACCAAGATCAGGGTGACGAGCGCCGCGATCGGCCAGAACAGCCTGTGACGAAAGACTTTCTTCATGCTGCGTTCCCTTCGCCGCCGTCGGCGATGTAGTCGATGAGGTCGTCCAGGTCGGTGCGGCTCGAGTCCAGTTCTCCGATGCGGCGACGATCCCGCATCACGACGACGCGCTGGGCAAGGCGCAGGACCTCTTCCAGTTCGGACGAGATGAACACGACCGCGAGGCCCTGGGCGCTGAGCTCGGCGACCTTTCGCTGGATGTCGGCTTTGGCCCCGACATCGATGCCGCGGGTGGGTTCGTCGAGGATGATCAGTTCGGGGGCGGTGGCGAGCCATCGCCCGAGCAGCACCTTCTGCTGGTTGCCGCCGGAGAGGTTGCCGGCGAGCTGGTTCGGGTCCGCGGGCCGAACGCCGAGGGCCGTGATGTACTCGCTCACGATCGCATCCTGCTCCCCACGGGGGATCTTGTGCAGTGCGCCTCGCCGGGCTTGGATGCCGAGGACGATGTTCTCGCCGACGGTCAGGTCGGCGATGATGCCCTCTTCCCGCCGATTCTCGGACGAGAACGCAATGCGGTTCTCGATCGCGTGGCGCGGGTTGGTGACCTTGACCGGGTCGCCTTTGACCTCGATCTGGCCCGTGTCGGCGCGGTCTGCCCCGTACAACAGCCGGACGAGCTCGGTTCGACCCGATCCGAGCAGACCGGCGAGTCCGACGACCTCGCCCGGGTAGACGTCCAGATCCGCGGCTTCGATAACGCCCCGGCGCCCGATGCCGGTCGCTTTCAAGACGGGCGTGCCGCTGCGGTCGATGACACGCTCCGAAACGGTGGCGAGGGCGGCGAGTTCGTCGAGCTCGCGCCCGATCATCTTCGTCACGAGCTGACCGCGCGGAAGGTCGCGCGCCAGGTACTCACCGACCAGGTGGCCGTTGCGCAGCACGGTGATGCGGTCCGAGATCTCGTAGACCTGATCGAGGAAGTGGCTGACGAACAGGATGGCGACGCCGCGGTCGCGAAGCGTGCGGATGACGGCGAAGAGCTGCTCGACCTCGTGGCGGTCCAGACTCGAGGTCGGTTCGTCGAGGATCAGCACTTTCGCGTCGAGCACCATCGCCCGGCTGATGGCGACCAATTGCTGCACCGCGATCGAGTGGCTCGAAAGGATCGATCGGGTGTCGAGGCTCTGTCCGAGGTTGTGGAGTTGCTCGGCGGCCGCGCGATGAACGGCCTTCCAGCCGATCGTGCCGCCACGCCGGATCTCCTGCCCGAGCATGACGTTCTCGCCGACGGACAGGTTGGGGGCCAGGTTCACCTCTTGGTAAACGGTGGAGATGCCGGCGGCCTGAGCATCCGCCGTCGTCTCGAACACCCGCTCGGCTCCCGCGACGCGGATCGTGCCGGCATCGATCGTATAGACGCCGGTGAGCGCCTTGATCAGGGTGGACTTTCCGGCGCCGTTCTCGCCCATGAGCGAGTGCACCTCGCCCGGGCGCAGCGTCAGGGCGACGTCATCGAGGGCGAGGACTCCGGGAAAGCGGATGGTGATGCCGGTCATCTCGATCACCGGGGGGACTTCGGTGTCCGCGGGCATGGCTACTTGGCCTTTCGTTACTTCGGTGACCGAAGCCGCCGGGAACTGAGTCCCCGGCGGCTTCGGATCTGTGGTCCGAGCTGATTATTCGTTCAGAGCGGATCAGTACAGACGGTCGTCGATGACCTTCGCGGCCTCTTCCGGTGTGAAGCTGAGGTCGGTGACGTAGTACTCCTTGTCGACCTCGTTGCCCGCAAGGACGTCCGTCACAATGCCGGCCGCCAGCTCACCCAGCAGCGGGTTGCACTCCACGATGAAGTTGATCTTGCCGTCGATCAGGGCGAGCATGCCATCCTTCACCGCGTCGATCGACACGATCTTGATGTCTTCGCCCGGAACCGCCCCAGCGGCCTCGATCGCCTCGATGGCGCCGAGCGCCATGTCGTCGTTGTGTGCGTACACCAAGTCGATGCCGTCCACGCCGTACTTCTGCAGGAACCCCTCCATGACCTTCTTGCCGCCGTCGCGGGTGAAGTCGCCCGTCTGCGAGTCGATCTTCTCGATCGCGGTGCCCTCGATGGCCTCGTCGAAACCGGCCGCACGTTCGTTGGCGGGCGCCGAACCCGTCGTGCCCTCGAGCACGACCATGTTGGTTGCGGTATCGCCGAACTCTTCGGCGGCCCATTCGCCGGCCATCACGCCCTCCTTGCGGAAGTCGAGACCGACCCAGCTGGCGTACAGGTCGTCGGGGGCCGTCACCGTGCGGTCTTCGAGGACGACGGGGATTCCGGCGTCAGCTGCTTCTTGCAGCACGTCGTCCCAGCCGTCTTCGACGATCGGGGCGATGACGATCGCGTCGACGCCCTGGTTGATGAAGTCGCGCACGGCCGCGATCTGCGCCGCGGGGTCGTTGTCGGCCGCGTTGAAGATCAGGTCGAACCCGTTCTCTTCCGAGAACGCGGTCTTCATCGACTCGGTGTTGGCCGAGCGCCAGCCCGACTCCGAACCTGTCTGCGCGAAGCCGACCGTGACGAGTTCGTCTCCGCCGCCATCACCGCTTCCACCCGCGTCGCTCGAGCTCGAGCATCCCGCTGCCGTGAGAGCGATGGCTCCCGCGAGCGCGAATCCGGCGAAAAGCTTGCCTTTTCTCATCATTCCAAAACCTCCTCGTTCTGGGACCGGCAACTGTGCCGGTGTCGTGGGTTCGCGAACGCTTTCGAGTGCGCGTCGCAGCTGAATGTTAGCCCTAACATTTCCGTTCACAACAGAGCGGACTTGGTAACGATTACGTCACGGAGCCCACATGATCCCGCGATTCCGCGGCACGGGACCGGAATGGCGGCGAAAAGTGAGGCATCACATGTGAGCGCTCGCCGCCATGCCGAGCGTGGGGCGCCGCGCGGGTCGCGCCACCCGCGGGGAGCGCTCCCATGCATCTCGCACATCCCAGACACCCCCGCCGCGGCGAGGCACCCCTCGACGCGGGGTGTCTCGCCGCGCGAGGGGTGGTTCACCGTCGGGTCAGGCGTCGCGGGCGACGAACGAGCGGGCCGGGATGGGGAGGTTCAGCGTGCCGGCGGGATGGGTGACGCGGATGTGGCGCTCCCCGGCCGCCGAACGTACCGGATCCCTCACCGTCGACCTCGTCGGCACGATCGAATGGCTCTGGAAACAGTTCACCGACCGGGTCGCCGAATGAGCAAGGCGAGCTGCCGGTAGCCTGAACGGATGGCTGACGTGGTAGGACTCATCGCTGAGGTCTTCACGTGGATCGGCATGCTCGGGGCGATCGGCCTGGCTTTTCTCGCCCTCGTCGCACGCATCGCGGACGGGAGCTGGGCGCCCACCCGCGCCGTCGTGGAACACACCGACGAGGGTGCGCTCGTGCGGTGGTTCGACGATCAGGGCGTCGTCAACGAGGCCGCGCTGACCGCACACGACCTGGAAAGCATCGGCCAGAGGGACATGGCCGACATCGAGTACCGCGTGGGATGGCACAACCGCATGCGGCTGTCGAAGGGGTCCCCCCTGGTCCGTGCGCTCGTGCGCCTGACGTTGCTGATGGTCGGTGTGGCGGTGCTCGCCTTCGCGGCGGGCTGGATTGCCCTGATCGTCGAGGGATGAGGGGTGGCGCGTGCCAAGCTGGAGGGGTGAAGACCATCCAGTTGCGCACGTACACGATCGTCGACGGGGAGTTCGACGCCTTCCTCGAATGGTGGAAGGAGTGGATGCCGCGGGTGCGGTCGGCCGCAGGGTTCGCGATCGAGTTCGCCTACGCGGTGCGCGAGTCGAACCAGTTCGTGTGGGCCGTCAGCGCAGAGGGCGATGAGGCGGCCTTCCTCGAGCTCGAGAGCACCTACATGGCGTCCGAGGGCCGTGCCGAGGCATTCGCGGGAGTGCCTCAGCGTGTCGCCGTCAGCAAGGTGAGCCTCGTGGAGGCCCTCGCCTGACCCGCACCGGGGGAGGGCGCGGCGCTACGCTCAGGGGATGACCAAGGCGCTGTTCATCGTCGATGTCCAGAACGACTTCACCGAGGGGGGAGCGCTCGCCGTGGACGGGGGCGATGCTGTCGCCGCGAAGATCACGGAGTATCTCGACGAGCATGGCGACGACTACGACGTGATCGTCGCCTCGCGGGACTGGCATGATCCCCGCGGCGACAACGGCGGGCACTTCCACCCCGAACCCGACTACATCGACACCTGGCCGGTCCACTGCGTCTCGGGCACCGAGGGTGCCGAATACGACCCCGAGTTCGACACCGCCCGCGTCACTCATCACGTCAAGAAGGGCCAGGGCATCCCGGCCTATTCGCTCTACGAGGGCACGGCCGACGATGGCGCCCGAGTCGCCGAACTCATCGAATCCCACCGGGTGACCGAGGTGGACGTCGCGGGACTCGCCACCGACTACTGCGTGCGCGCCTCGGCTCTCGACGCGATCGCGCATGGGCGACGCGTCCGGATTCTGACCGACCTGGTCGCCGGCGTCGCCGCAGAAACGAGCGCGGCGGCACTTGCCGAGCTGGAACGCGCCGGAGCCGAGCTGGCGTGAGGCGACTCCGTCAGGGCCCATGGGACACTGTGACCGTGACGGATCAGGGGGCGGGCGCGGGCGACGCATCCGCATCGACATCCGCGCGTCGCCGCCTGCGTGCGATCTGGGTCGTCGCCCTCGTTGCGATGATCGCGCTCGTTTACGGCCTCGTGATCTCCCTGTATGCCAGCAGCGGCACTGTCTCCGACGCCGTAAGCGACGATTTCGACACGGGCGAAGGCGTGCTGTTCAGGATCGAACCTCAGGCGGTGGAGGCGACGGCGGGCCGCATCACGGTCAACCTGGACCTCGAAGAGGCCGCCGGGTTCGCGGCGGAGGATGGCATCAGCGTTGAGCGGACGTTGTACCTCCTCGTCAGCGGGGCCGCCGGTTCGCGCACGATCGAATTCGCCGCGGGGAGCGTGCCGTCGCCCGTGAGCGTGGACCTGATCGCCGACGGTGTAATCGAGCGATGGCCGTTCGACGTGCACACCGCCGAAACCATTTTCCTTGCCTACTACGACAACGAGGGCGAGCGGACACCGCTCGAGACCTACATCGTCGCGACGGGGCGGGTTCCCGGTTGGAACATATCGATCGCAGAGGTCGCCACCGGGGGCGTCGTGGAATTCGACGGGCAGCCCGAGCCGGTGTTCGCCGTCGAGCTCACGGCTACCCGCTCGGGCAGCACGATCGCGTTCGGTGCGGTGCTGCTCGGCCTCATGATCGTCATGCCGGTGCTCGTGCTGAGTGTCGCGATCGCCGTCTATCGCGGGCGACGCCGCGTCGAAGCATCCTTCATGAGCTGGATGGGTGCGATGCTGTTCGCGACCATTCCGCTGCGCACCTTCCTGCCCGGTTCGCCACCGATCGGATCATGGATCGACTTCCTGATCGTGCTCTGGGTGATCGTCGGACTCATCGGAGGGCTCGCGATCTACGTCGCGGCGTGGTTCCGTTGGTCGCCGCGCCAGGACAACCCCGCAGCAGCGTCAGTCGGCGTGACGCTCGAGGAACGAGTAGACCTCGGAGTCGTCCACGCCGGGGAAGGCGCCGCGGGGGAGCGGTGAGAACATCTGCATGTGCACGCGCGCCGAGGGCCATGACTTGCCCTCCCAGCGGCTCGCGGTCTCGGGAGCGGGGCGTCGGCAGCACGCCTCGTCGGGGCACGTCGAGACGGCGCGGCTCGCCGTTTCGCGGCCGCGGAACCAACGCGCGTCGTCGAAGGGCACGCCGACCGTGATCGAGAACTCACCGTCGGTCGTGTTGCCCGTCTGCGTCGAACACCAGAATGTGCCAGCTGGTGTGTCCGTGTACTGGTAGTGCTCGGTTGCGCGGTTCTGCTGGTCGAACGCACCGCGCGCCGAGAACTTGCGGCACACGATCTGGCCTTCGACAGAGCCCGTCACGTCCATCGGCAGGGGAAGACCGTCGTTCTCGTACACACGCTGCAGCGAACCGGTGTGACCGACCCGCAAGAAGTGGAGCGAAATGCCGAGGTGCTTGGTGACGAGGTTCGTCAGGCGCATCCCGGCGGCCTCGTGCGTCACGCCGAACGCGTCACGGAAGTCCTCCACGGCCAGGTTCCGGTCTTTCTTCGCCTGCTGCAGGAAGGCGACCGCGGCCGTTTCCGGCATGAGGCAGCATGCCGCGAAGTAGTTGATCTCGAGGCGTTGCTGCAGGAAGTCCGCGTAGTCGGTCGGGCGGGTGTGACCCAGCAGGCGGTGGGCCATGGCCTGCAGCGCCATCGAGCGCAGGCCGTGGCCGCCGGGAATCGACGCGGGAGGAAGGTAGATCCGGCCGTGCTCGAGATCGGTGATCGATCGGGTCGAGCTGGGTAGGTCGTTGACGTAGATCAGCTCGAAGCCGAGCCGCTCGGCCATGATGCTGACCGTCCGGTGCGTGAGGGCGCCCGAGACATGCCCCGCTGCCTTGAGCTGTTTCTCGGCGAGGCGTTCGATGTCGGGCAGGTAGTTGTCCTGCTCCCGCAGCCGCAGGCGCAGCTCGGTGTTGGCCCGGCGCGCCTCTTCGGGCGTTGCGATGGCCTCGCGCTCGCGCCGCTGCAGTTCGCGATGAAGACCCAACAGCGACTCGATCGTCTCATCCGACATCGTCTTCGTGACGCGCACCGGAGCAACCCCGAGGCGACGGAACGCCGGGCTCGCCTGCGCGCGTTCGAGTTCGATCTCGAGAGCCGCCCGTCGGTTGGGGGGCTCGCCCGAGATCAGGTCGGACACTTCCGTGTCGGTCGCCGCGGCGACTGCCTGCAGAAGCGAGAGCTTTGGTTCGCGCTTGCCGTTCTCCACGAGGCTCAGCTGGCTGCCGGCGACCCCCACGAGGGCGCCGAGTTCGTCGAGTGTCAGTCCTTTTTGCAGCCGGTGATGCCGGATGCGGTGACCGAGGGTGGTGAGTTCGAGAGCGGAGCCGACCATTCCTTGAGTATAGGGAAAGAATCGCGTTTCTTTCCGATGCAAACTTCGGCAAATCACCGAGGGATCGCGGTGAAATGGAGAAGAGCCGAGAAAGTAGGAGCGCATCGTGGCACTTGCCGAATCCCTGAGCACCCGTATCGCCGTCCCCCGTCGCGTCACCGACTTCGGACAACGCCCCGCCGACGAGGCCGGCCTCACCGAGCTGCTCGCCTGGGTCGATGAGGTCGCGGCGCTCACGCAACCGGCTCGCGTGCACTGGGTCGATGGATCGCGTGCCGAGAACGAGGCGCTGCTGCGGCAGATGGTCGACGACGGCACGCTCATCCGGCTCAACCCCGAGTGGCGTCCGGGCTCGTACCTGGCCCGCTCGCACCCGAAGGATGTCGCGCGCACCGAGGGTCGCACATTCATCGCATCCGAGCGCGAAGAAGACGCCGGCCCCACCAACAACTGGGCTGACCCGACCGGGATGCGCGGCACGATGTCGCAGATCTTCGCCGGCAGCATGCGCGGTCGCACGATGTACGTCGTCCCGTTCTCGATGGGCGCCGTCGGCGGGCCGCTCTCGCATATCGGTGTGCAGCTCACCGACAGCCCGTACGCCGTCACGAGCATCGGCCTGATGACCCGCGTCGGTGCCGATGTCACCGATCAGATCGCGCAGGGCGCCTCGTGGGTGCGCACCGTCCACTCGGTCGGTGCGCCGCTCGCGCCGGGCGAGAAGGATGTCGCGTGGCCCTGCAACGACGACAAGTACATCGTGCACTTTCCCGACACGCTCGAGGTCTGGTCGTACGGTTCCGGCTACGGCGGTAACGCGATCCTCGCCAAGAAGTGCTTCGCGCTGCGCATCGCGTCGGTCATCGGACGCGATGAGGGATGGCTCGCCGAGCACATGTTGCTGATCCGGGTGATCAGCCCGGAGGGTCGTAAGTACCACATCGCCGCCGCGTTCCCTTCGGCTTGTGGCAAGACGAACCTCGCGATGCTGCGTCCCACGATCCCCGGCTGGCGCGTCGAGACCCTCGGCGATGACATCGCCTGGATCCGACCGGGCGAGGATGGTCGCCTGTGGGCGATCAATCCCGAGGCCGGCTTCTTCGGCGTGGCGCCGGGCACGGGCGAGTCGACCAACGTCACGGCCGTCGAGACGCTCTGGGGCAACACGATCTTCACGAACGTCGCGCTCCGCCCCGACGGTGATGTCTGGTGGGAGGGCCTGACCGATGAGGCGCCGCCCCACCTGACCGACTGGGAGGGAAACCCCTGGACCCCGACATCCGGTCGTCCCGCCGCGCACCCGAACTCGCGCTTCACCGTGAGCGCGGGGCAGTGCCCGCAGATCGCGCCGGATTGGGATGCTGCGGAGGGCGTGCCGCTCGACGCGATCCTGTTCGGCGGACGCCGTGCCACGAACGTCCCCCTCGTCCTCGAAGCGACCGACTGGACGCACGGCGTCTTCATCGGCTCGAACATGTCCTCCGAGCGCACCGCCGCCGCGGAGGGCACGCTCGGTGAGCTCCGCCGGGACCCGTTCGCCATGTTGCCGTTCTGCGGTTACAACATGGCGGACTACTTCGGCCACTGGCTGAAGGTCGGCCAGAAGCTGCGGTTCGACCGCGCCCCGCGCATCTTCCAGGTCAACTGGTTCCGCCGCGGCGCGGACGGACGGTTCCTGTGGCCCGGCTTCGGCGACAACTCGCGCGTCATCGAGTGGATCGTTCGCCGCATCGAGGGCGAGGTCGGCGCCGTCGACAGCCCGATCGGCCGCCTGCCGCGCACGGAGGACCTCAACCTCGACGGCATCGACGTGCCCGAGGCCGATCTCGAAGAATTGTTCGCGGTGGATCCCTTGACGTGGCAGGCCGAGGCCGACCTGACCGAGGAGTTCTACGCGACGTTCGACGGCCGCGTGCCGGCCGCGCTCAAATCCGAGCTGTCGGCGCTCTGCGCTACCGCCTGCGCACGTAGCTCATCCTCCTCCCGCCCACCGGCTAGCCCTAGTCCGCCTCCCGCCCGCTGACTTGGGGCGCGGAGATCACGTTGGGGCGCGGGGTGCCGCGCCCCAACGTTCGTCCGACGCCCCAAGTCGTTGGCCCGACGCCCCAAGTCGTTGGCCCGACACCCCAAGTCCGGGCGGCGAGCTGCAGCAAGAGCGGGGCCGAGGACTACACCAGCAGCTGGTGCTTTGCGAGCTCGCGATACAGCGGGGTCGACACCACGAGCTCGGAGTGGGTGCCTTGACCGACGACGCGACCCTTGTCGAGCACGACGATCAGGTCGCTGTCGACGACGGTCGAGAGCCGGTGCGCGATCACGAGCAGGGTTCGGCCCGTCGCGACCGCGTCGATCGCATCGCGCATGCGCTGTTCGTTGACGCCGTCGAGGGATGACGTCGACTCGTCGAGCAGCAGGATCGGGGGAGCGGACAGCAGGGCTCGCGCGATCGCCAGCCGTTGACGCTCACCGCCCGAGAGCATGACGCCGTCCTCGCCCACGGGGGCCTGAAGTCCGAGCGGGCTGCGCTCGAGCACATCGCCGAGGTTCACGGCACGCAACACCGCCTCGCACTCGGCGTCGCTCGCCTCGGGCGAAGCGAGCCGCAGGTTGTCGGCGATCGTGCCGGCGAGGGTCGGGGCATCCTGTTCGACGTATCCGAACCGAGCGCGCAGCTCGTCACGTGGAAGGGTGCGGATGTCTGCGCCGTCGAGCTCGATCGCCCCAGCGGTGGGGTCGTAGAACCGCTCGAGCAGAGAAAGGACGGTGCTCTTTCCGGCGCCACTCGGCCCGACGAGGGCGACGCGGGCGCCATGAGGCACGTCGAAGGAGACGCCTCGGAGCACCTCGCGCGCGGCCTCCTGCTCTGCCTCGTGCTCGGCCGCGCTCCCGAACGCGGCGCTCTCCTGTGCGGGCTTTTCGAGGTGGACCTCTTCGAGCAGGCTCCGCGCTGCCGCTGCGGCGGCGGCACGGGCCGCGACCACGTCGTCGGGGTAGCGGAAGTGCACGTCGCGGAATGCCAGTGCGGGGGCTGTAGCCGAGCGGGGGGACGCGGAGGACGCGGATGCCGAGACATCCGCAGACCGCACGCGCGCGGCGACCGCGCCAGCGAGAGCGGCGTCTTCCTGGTCCTCCGTCGGCAGGTCGAGCACCTCCTGGATGCGGCCGAGTGCCCCGAGCGCCTGGTTGACGCTCGTGATGGCGCCGAACGTCGACCCCAGGGGGCCGATCAGCATGAAGAGGAAGATGATGAACGTCACGAGGCTGGCGATGCCGATCGCCCCGGATGCGACGCGGAAGCCGCCGACGCCGAGCACGACGAGCAGCGAAACCTGCAGCGCGATGCCGGCGATCGGAACGACGAGGGCCGAGACCTTGGCGATCCGCACCCCCACGCCGTAGGCCTCGGTGGCGAGCGACGATACCTGCACGACCTCGCGCTCGGTCGCGCCCGAGGCGCGCACGGTACGGATGGAGCCGACGGCGCGCTCGACACCCGATGCGAGTTCGCCCACCTTCACTTGCTGCTCGGTGGAGGCGGTGCGGATGCGTCCGCTCAGCAACACCACGACGGTGACGGACACGCCGATCACGACGACGATCAGTGCGAGCAGAAGCGGATCGATGATCGCCATCGCGATCAGGGCCCCCACGAAGATCAGCGCGCTACCGATCGCATCCGCGAGGCCCTGTGTCAGGACGGCGTAGAGCAGGGTCGTATCGGTGCCCACGCGCGAGACCAGGTCACCGGTGCGGCGGGCGTCGAACTCGCTGATCGGCAGGTGCAGGATGCGTGAGATGAGTTTGCGGCGGCTCGAGTAGACCACGGCCGTTCCTGTGCGTTGCAGCAAGTAGTGCTGGTAGCCCGAGATGATCGACGAGACGATGACGAATCCGACCAGCAGCCAGACGAGCGCGCCGAGCGACACGTCGGTCTGCACCCGCTCGATGATCTGGCCCACGAGGAGCGGCTGGACCAGGGTCGCGCCCGCGCCGAGCACGCTCAGGATCGCGACGACGATCAATACCTTCTTGTGCTCGAACAGGAAGGGGAGCAGCTGGCGCATCGTCGCGCGCGGGCCTTCGGGCTCGGAGCGGCGTCCGCGGCCACGGCCACGGGTGCGGGTGGTGTCGGCCATGATCTACCTCGGGGTGGGACGGATGCGCAATCGCGCTACCTTCGACCGTACTTCGTACTCAGCCCCCACCGCCCAGCAGCGCGAGACTTCGCGTGTGTCACGTTCTTGCGCCTGTTCGAGGACACAAGCGAAGTCTCGCGCAGACGGAAGGGAGGATTGGCGCGAATGTCGGCGCCAATATCGGTCGTACGATACTCTCGAGGCAGCATGGCGACAGGGTCGTCGCCTACGACGGACAGGAGGGGTCGTGGTTTCTGTTGCACCCGCGGTCGAGCCCGAGCCGGGTGGTCGCCCCGATCTCACTCAGCAGATCCGCGAGGCCATTCTGGGCGGTGAGTTCGCCCCCCATCAGCGTCTGATCGAGGCCGATATCAGCGAGCGATTCGTGGCAACGCGCGCGGCCGTTCGCACCGCCCTGCTCAACCTCACGGGTGAGGGGCTCGTCGAGCGTCTCCCGAACCGCGGGGCACGCGTCCGCGCCATCAGCGTCGACGAGGCCGTCGAGATCGTCGAGGTTCGGATGGGCCTCGAGGCGCTGTGCGCGCGAAAAGCAGCGGAGCGGCTGACGGACGAAGACGCCGTGCAGCTCACAGCTCTTCGCGAGCGCATCCGCGCCGCTGTGGCCGGCGGAGATCTCGTCGAGTACGCACGCCTGAATCAGGAGATGGATCGGCGCATCCGGGACATCAGCGGACACGACACCGCCCGCCAACTGTTGGAGCGCCTGCGCGCGCAGTCGGCGCGGCACCAGTTCCGGCTGGCGTTCCACCCCGGCAGGGCGGCCGAGTCCGCACCCGAGCACGTTGCAATCATCGACGCGGTACTCGCGCGCGACGCGGATGCCGCCGAGGCCGCCACCAGGGCGCACCTCGAGGGCATCGTGGGCGTGCTGCGCCGCCTCGATTGACAGCAACAGCACGCGAGAACGGCCCGGTCGATTTGGTGAAATCTAGGGGTCCTCGCAACACCTGATGACCTATGTGGTTTTCAGTAGATCACGCAAACGCTCGGCTGGGGTATCCCAGTCGAGCGTTTTGCGTGGTCGGCCGTTGAGTTCCTGAGCGACGTGTTCGAGGTCTTCGGCGGCGTAGCGGGAGAGGTCGGTGCCCTTGGGGAAGTACTGGCGGAGCAGCCCGTTGGTGTTCTCGTTCGACCCGCGCTGCCAGGGCGAGTGCGGGTCGCAGAAGTAGACCGGAACGTCCGTCGCGACCGTGAACTGTTTGTGCCCGGCCATCTCGCTGCCCTGATCCCAGGTCAACGAGCCCCGCAGATGCTGGGGCAGGGTCCCGATCAGGGGGACGAGCACGTCACGAACTTCTCGGCGGTGTGCCCGCCGGGGAGGTGTCCGAGGAGAACGTATCGGGTGGTGCGCTCGACGAGTGTCACGATCGCGGACTCGCTGCGGGTGCCGACGATGAGGTCGCCCTTCCCAATGGCCGGGCACGGCACGATCCTCGACCTCGGGTGGCCGGTCGGAGATCATCACCATCGGATCGGTGAACCGCGTCGTGCGCTGGTTGGCCTGTTTCTGCGGCTTGCGACGAATGCGTCCGGTGCGCAGCGCCGCCGCGACCTCACGTCGCAGACCGCCGCGGGCTTGGACGTAGATGGCCTGGTAGATCGTCTCGGCGCTCACTCGCATGTTCTCGTCGTCGGGGAAGTCATTGACCAGAACGTGGCAGATCTGCTCGGGAGACCACCGCACCATGAGCTTCTCCGCGACATATCCGCGTAACGGACCGTCGGCAGCGAGTTTGCTGCCCTTGGCCGGGCGCGACTCTTCGCCCAGGACCGCTGAGCCGCGTAGGGGCGATAGGAGTCGCCCTGCGAGCGGTGATCCAGCTCCCGCTTGATCGTCGACGCCGGTCGACCCAACTGCCGCCCGATCTCCCGCAGAGACCGGCCCTGTCGACGCAGGTCAGCGATCTGTTCCCGCTCAGCCAACGTCAGGAACCGAGGATGCAAGTCCGCTTCCAACGCCCTCATCCGCGGCGGCTGCGTTCCGTCGACAATGGTGGTCACACCTGTGTTGTAGTCGACCCGGCGTCCGTCCGGATGCAGGCGCGCGTTGCCGAGCTTCCGGATCCCTTTATCCCAGTCCCGCGCCGTCCGCTCATTGATCCCGACTTGCGCCGCGGCGTCTCGCCGTTTCACCCCCGACGCGCGCAACCGGTCATAATCCGCACGTCGGGGATGCTCCCCCCGGCCAGGCTTGCCATGACCGCGCACCCCTGCCTGACGCGCCCACCCGAAAGCGGTATGGCGATTCACACCCACTTCGCGGGCCGCGGCCGAGATACCGCCCACTCGATCCAGCGCCTCAAGAAACTGAGCCTTCACATCCTCAGAAACCACGATCCCCGCAACCCCTCAACATTCAAGGTGTTGCGGGGATCGCTAGAACCCGCCTTTCCCGACCGGGCCGTTCTGCTTGCCGTAGCGGAGGTGTTATCCGAAGGTCTCGGCCGTCGCGTATCCCGCGCCGTTGTACTTCTGGACCGTCACGCCGGAGATGGCGGGCTGGCCATCCTGCGTCGTGTCGATGGATGCACCCTCGAGCATCAGCGGGGCCGTGAAGTCGCTGATCGTGCGCAGCTGCTCCATGAAGTCGGCCCGCGTCGGCTCGGTCATCTTGGCGAAGACCTGTTCGAGCGTCGCGCCGATCTGGTAGCTCCACACGCAGTGCGGGAACTGCGGGACATCCGGGAAGTCCGCGTACTCGGCGAGGTTCGACAGGAACGCCGCGCCCTCTTCGCTCTCGGCGAAGGTCGGTGACGGACGCGGACTGCGCGAACGCGCACGGTGTAGATGCCGGGGAAGGCCACGGCGTTTCCGGGGGTGAGGATCGCGCCGGGGCTCGACGTGTTCGAGGGCAGGAACCAGCTGGGCAGCCAGCCGAGCTCCTGCGTCTTGAGCAGCGACGAGATCACGAGCGGCGTGATCGACATGGCGTTGAAGAAGACGTCCGCGTCGGTCGCGGCGAGCTCGGTGAGCTGCGCGTTCACGTCGGTGTCGGTCGCCTCGTAGCGTCAGCTCGTCGACGATCTCGATGTTGTCGGCGCCCTCGATGGCCTCCTTGAAGCCCTCGACGTAGCCCTCGCCGTAGTCGTCGTTCTGAGACAGGATGGCGACCTTGTGGTCTTCGCTGGAACTGGCGAGCAGCTCGCCGAACGCGGCGCCCTCGTTCTGGTAGATCGGTACGAAGCCGAGCTGCCACGGGCTCTCTTCGGCGTTGCTGAAGATCGGGTCACCGGTCTGGATCAGCACCTGGGGAACCTCGTCGGCGATCGCCGCTTCGCGGTACGCGCGGTTGGTCGGCGTGCCGAGTCCCGACGTCATCAGGAACGCACTGCCCTCGAGCTGCTGGAAGTTCGCGAGCGCCTTCTGCGGGTCGTAGGCGTCATCGAGCGCGTCGATGCTCGACCGTGCGGGTCTTGCCGTCGCCGAACTCGACGCCGCCCTCGGCGTTCTTCGCGCCGAACCAGGCCGTGATCCCGGCGACGGTGCAGGTGCCGGGGCCGGCGGTGGCGCCGCTCAGAGGGGTCGTGATGCCGAGCGTGATGCTCGTGTCGGTGATTCCGGGGCTGGCTTCGGCGGGTCCATCGCTGGATCCGCCGCCGTCGCCTCCGCGGGAACATCCGGCGGCCAGGACGGCGACGATGCCGATTCCTGCCACGACCGAGGTGATCCGCGCCTTTTTGCGCAGTGTGCTCATGTCACGTGCCTCTTTCTTCTGAGTGTGTGTTCTGTGGTGCGGGTGTGGTTGAGGTCGGTGTTGCGGCCGATGCGGCAGGTGTGCCGACTCCGCAGGGCTGCCGGATCGCCGGGACGGTGACCGCCGCGTCGACGACGCCATAGGCGGGGGAGTGAGACGAGCCCGCCGGGCAGGATGAAGAGGATCAGCAGCAGGAGCGCCCCCTGAAGGGCGGCGGTCAGGTTCGGATCGATCAGGTTCGTCAGCTGCGGTCCGAGCACGTAGTACGCGCCGCCCAGAAGCGACCCGATGATGCTTCCCGCTCCGCCGATGACCATCGAGGCGAGCAGCGTGATCGAGTGTCCGAAGCTCATCGTCTCGGGGGACGTGTACTGCACGACGACCATGTAGAGGAAGCCCGCGACACCGCCGATCAGCGACGCGATCGTGAACGCGAGCACCTTGTACCGGTAGGGCGAGATGCCCATCGACGATGCCACCGCTTCGTTGCTCTTCACGATTCCGAAGGCGCGGCCGTACTTGCCGCGGACAAGGTTGCGGGTCAGGAGGAATGTGGCCGCACCGATCACGATGACGATGTAGAGCTGCCACTGGTCATCGAACAGGCCGGTCCATTCGGGAGCATCCGAGAATCGCGCGGATGTTCCCTGCGACCCGCCGGTGAACTCCGACAGCCTCTTGGCAAGCGGTACTCCGACGATCGGCAGAGCGATCGTGACCATCGCGATGGCCAGTCCGCCCAGACGCGCCGCCGCGAGAGCGACGAGAAGACCCGCGATACCGGGAATGAGGATGGCGAGCGCGAACGCCAGGACGATGTTCCAGTCGTTGTTCACACCGCACGCCGTGACGTACGCACCGACGCCGACGAAGAAGATCTGGCCGAGCGACACCTGGCCCGTGTAGCCCATCACGACGTTCAGCCCGAGCACCGCGACCGCAAAGACGCCGATGCGGGCGACCGTCTGGTTGGCGAACTCCGGCAGGATCAGCGGAGCCACCGCGAGGATGACGACGACGAGCAGGATGCCGCCCCACCGCACCCACGTTTTGTTCTTCAGACTTGCTGCCTGCGCCATCACACTCGCACCACGTCTTTCCGGCCGAACAGGCCCTGGGGGCGGACGATCAGGACGACGAAGATCAGGATGAACGGCACCGCGATCTTCAGGTCGTATCCGATGAACGGCACGTAGACGGCCGCGAGGTTCTCGAGGATGCCGATCGCCCAGGCGGCGATCACGACACCGATCGGGCTCGACATGCCGCCGAGGATGACGGCCGCGAGAGCGTAGACCAGCGCTGTGTCCATCATTCCGGGGGTGAGGGTCAGCTGCGGTGCGATGAGCGCGCCGGCCACCGCGCCGAGCACGGCCGCGAGACCCCAGCCGGTCATGAGGAGCCGGCCGACGGGCAGGCCCGAGAACGACGCCGACTGCGGGATTGCTCGCAACGGCACGCAGCGCCAGGCCGAGCTTCGTACGCAGGAACAGCAGCTGCAGCAGGAACATGATGCCGACGATCACGAGCGTCGTGCCGATCGAGCGGACGCTCACGACGGCGCCGAGCACGCTGATGCTGTCGAGGGGGAAGAGCGAGGGGAACTGGAGGTTGTTGTAGCTCCAGATCCAGCCGCAGATGCCGGTGATGAGGGTGAGCAGACCCACCGTGACGACGATCGCGGTGTCGGGCTCGCCACCCTCGAAGCGGCGCATGACGAACCGTTCGATGAGCGCCCCGAGGGCGAACGACAGGATGACCGAGATGATGATCGCGACGATCAGCGGCAGTCCGAGCTGCAGGAACGCATAGGCCAGGTAGGCCGACAGCACGGCCATCCCGCCCTGCGCGAAGTTGATCAATCCGGTCGCCTGGTTGACGAGCACGATTGCCAGCGCGAGCGCCGCATAGATCGAGCCGACCGACAGGCCGTCGATGACGAGTTGGACGAAGGTACCCATCGCTCACCCTCCCAGGTAGGCGCGGCGGATCTCGTCCATGCCCTTGAGCTCGGCCGAGGTTCCGGTGAGGACGTTCCTGCCGGTCTCGAGCACGGTGGCCGAGTCGACGAGGCTGAATGCGAGGTTGGCGTTCTGCTCGACGACGAGCATCGCGATGCCGGATTCACGGCGGAGGCGCCCGATCGCGTCGTAGACGTTGCGAGCGGTGCTCGGGGCGAGCCCCAGCGACGCCTCATCGAGGAGCAGCAGTCGCGGCCGAGCCATGAACGCCCGCCCGACGGCGAGCATCTGCTGCTCACCGCCCGAGAGCGCCGCGGCGTGCGAACCGATGCGATCCTTCAACTGCGGAAACAGATCCAGGCAGTAGTCGATGTCTTCCGAGATCGCCTTCCGGTCCTTCCGCAGGTAGGAACCGACGCGCAGGTTGTCGCGGACCGAGAGCTGCCCGAGCGTGCCGCGCCCCTCCGGAACATGTGCGATCCCGAGTGCTGCGACCTGGTCGGGGCGCATGCCACTGATGTCGCGCCCGTCGAATCGGATGGTGCCGCCCGTGCGGACGACCCCGGTGATCGCGCGGAGCGTCGTGGTCTTGCCCGCGCCGTTGGCGCCCAGGATCCCGACGGCGCCGCCGTCGGGCACGCTGAGCGAGACGCCCTCCAACACCTGGACGGACCCGTATGACGCCGTGACGTCGACAAGCTCAAGCAGCGTCATCCGCGGGCTCCTTTCCGATGTATGCCTCGATGACCCGGGGGTCCGACTGCGCCTCGGCCGCCGTGCCCTCCATGAGCTTGCGACCGTGGTCGAGGACGACGACGCGATCGGTCAGCGCCGAGATCAGACCCATGTGGTGCTCGACGATGATGACCGTGATGTCCTCTTCGTCGCGCAGGCGCCGGATCGTGGCGATGAACTGCTCGACCTCGCCGTGGGAGAGGCCCGCAGCCGGCTCGTCGAGGAGCAGGAGCCGCGGACGAGAGATCAGTGCCCGGCAGAGCTCGACGCCCTTGTGGAGGCCGTGCGACAACTCGTCCGCGGGAAGATCCGCGGCCCAGCCGAGTCCGTTCCGCTCGAGCAGCGCCACGCGCCTCGGTGCGGAGGTCCCGCTCGGCGCGGGGAGTGGGGGGAAGCCGCAGCGACCACGAGATGGGCCCGCGGGGGAGGCGGGAGTGCCCACCGAGCAGGACATTCTCGAGCACGCTCGAGTGCAGTTGGAGCGCGGGGTGCTGAAACGTGCGGGCGAGATCCGAGTGCGGCGAGGCTCGACGGACGGGTGCCGAGGATCTCGGTGTCGTCGATCTTGATCGAGCCGGACGTCGGTCGGTAGTGCCCGCTGATGCAGTTGAACAGCGATGTCTTTCCGGCACCGTTCGGGCCCACCAGTCCGAAGATCTGGCCGGGCTCCACGGTGAACCCGACGTCTTCGAGCACGCGGACGCCGCCGAAGCGCAGATTCACCTCATTCAAGGTCAGCTGAGCCGCCATAGCTACCGTCCTTGTCGTCGCACCATTGCATTCGGGTCGGGTGAGATCCCGCTTCAGGGACGTTACGGATGCGTCTGGATTGTCAACGATCTTGGTGTGAGTCCTGGATCCTGTGTCGTGATCGTGATTCTTTCGCGACGGAATCCGTGTGGCGCGTGCTGATTTCTGTTGAACGGAAACGGCGGACGACTTCACCGTGACGTCGTGTCAGCGATGAGTTTCCCGCTCCCCACAGGAAGGTCGATGATGACATCCGAATCCCTCGCCCAGGCGATCACCCGCGCCGGCGGCGCCGTCGAATTGCTGCGCAACCAGAACTGGCCCGCTTTCACGTTCCCCGTCGCTCCCGAGTTCACCAACTGGCGCGACGAGCAGCGTGCGTGGAACACGACGGTCGCGCTCATGGACCAGTCGCACCACATGACGCAGCTCTTCCTGGGCGGCAACCGACCTGATTCCGCTGCTCGAGTCGATCTCGCCCAACACGTTCGCGACGTTCCGGCCGGGCATCGCGAAGCAGCTGATCTCGGTCAACCAGGACGGCTACCTGATCGGTGACGGCATCCTGTTCTACAACTCCGACGACCGCGAGGGACTCGTGCTGATCGGTCACCACCTGCTCGATCGACTGGGTGCGATTCAACGTCGAAAAGGCTGAGGCCGCGGGCAAGGACGTGCACCACCGGCTCGAGGGCAACTCGCACATGCGTCAGGGCCCGCCGACCTTCTATCGGTATGAACTGCAGGGGCCCGCAGCCAACGAGGTCATGGAGAAGCTGTTCGGCGGTCCGGTGCCCGAGGTGAAGTTCTTCCATATCGGCGACTTCACGATCGCCGGCCGCGCCGTCAAGGGTCTGCGCCACGGCATGGCGGGGCAGCCCGGATTCGAGTTCTTCGGGCCGTGGGCCGATAACGAGGTCGTGCTGGACGCGATCCTCGAGGCGGGCGCCGAGTTCGACATCCGGCGGGTCGGAGCGAAGGCCTACTCGGCGACGCCGCTCGAGGCGGGCTGGGTTCCGACGCCGTTCCCGGCGATCTTCGACGACGACCTCGCCGAGTACCGCGAGTGGCTTGCCCGCGAATCGGGCCGGCTCGATCGCGGGGTCGCTCCTCTCGGACGACATCCACGACTACTACATGACCCCCTACGACCTCGGGCTGGGTCGGTCGGTGCGATTCGACCACGACTTCCACGGGCGCGAGGCGCTCGAGCGTCACAAAGAGAACCAGAAGCGGCACAAGGTCACGCTGCTCTGGAACGCCGACGACGTGGCGGATGTCGTGAAGTCGCAGGTCGAACCCGGCGTGCCGGCCAAGTTCCTCGACTTCCCGAAGGCGCGCTACGGCTTCTACCAGATGGACGAGGTGCTGCACGACGGCAAGCCGGTCGGCATCTCGACCGACGCCGGCTATGTCGCCTTCGATCAGCTGTACATGTCGCTCGCGACGCTCGACGTCGACATCGCCGACGGATCGGTCGTCGAGGTGGTGTGGGGCGAGGCCCCGATCTCGCAGAAGCACTCGGTCGACGCCGTCCACCGTCAGGTTCGGATTCGCGCGACCGTGGCCCCGGCGCCCTTCCACGACTGGGCTCGGACGGTGTACCGCGCGAACGGCTGACGCCCGAGATCCCACGCGAACGTGGGTTGCGCGATCCGTCGACTAACATGGCGCCCGACCACCCAGGGGCGGGGGGGCGCCGCGGGATGCGTCGAGGAGGATGCCATGGCTCGCGGATCCGCGGGGGAGTCGGTGCTGCACAAGCACCTGCGCATCCTGGAGTCGTTCGACGCGTGGCATCCGTTTCTCACCCTGACCGAGATCGCGGATGCCACGGGGCTCGCGCCGTCGAGCGCACACCGATTGATCGCCGAGCTCGAACGCGAGGGTCTGCTCGAGCGGCAGCCCGATCGCACGTATCGCCTCGGCGTGCGGTTGTGGGAGTTCGCGAGTCGCACGCCGGGCGCGGTCGGTCTGCGAGAGATCGCGCGGCCGTGGCTCGGTGCGGTGCACGAGCGCGTCCGCCAGCACGTGCAGCTCGGGGTGCGCGCGGGTCGCGACGTGCTGTTCATCGAACGGATGTCGGCGCAGGACGCCGTGCTGAACGCGACCCTGATCGGCGGGCGCATCCCGCTGTTCGCCTCATCCAGCGGGCTCGTCCTCGCCGCGTACGGTGATCCGTCGGTCGTCGAGGACGTGATCCTCGGTGGTCTGCGTGCGTACACGGATCGGACGATCGTCGATCCGGACGAGCTCCGCCGTGAGGTCCGTCGTGTGCGAGCAGACGGGTACGCGGTCAGCGCGGGGCACATTCATGCCGAATCGACCGGGGATCGCCGTGCCCGTGACGGGTCCGGACGGCTCGGTGTATGCGGCGCTCGGCGTGGTCGTGCCGAACGACGGCGCGTCGCCGCAGTCCCTGATCGACCTACTGCGCCGCGCCGCGGTGGGCGTTTCGCACGACCTCGCGCAGGCCTACCTTCCGGACGAGGGCGACGGATCCCGAGGCATCCGCTCTCTCGTGGGTTCGTCGCGACGCTCGATCGAGTACCTGGAGCGGCTCGCGCACGACCCGCACGATCCGCCCGCCCCGCCGCGGGTGTCGTGATGGGTAACGTGACGCCGCGGGTGTCGTGACGCGCGGGTATCGTGACGGGTGTCATGACGAGAATCGCGATCATCGGACTGGGCGAAGCCGGCCGTCTCTACGCGGCGGGGCTTGCCGGGGCCGGCGCCGAGGTGCGCGGCTTCGACCCGTACCAGGACACGCGCACGACGCCCGGCCCCGTGGTCGACCAGCGCGACGATCTGGCCGATGCCATCGACGGCGCGGATGTCGTCCTGAGCCTGGTCGGCGCGTCGGCTGCCGTCGAGGTCGCGACCGGGACGATCCCGCTCCTCGGCGCGCAGACGATCTACGCCGACCTCAACACCACCGCGCCGGAGGTCAAGCAGCAGATCGCACAGCGGGCGGAGCGCGCCGGGGTGCTTATGGCGGATGTGGCCGTTCTCGCGCCGGTTCCGCGCGACGGCCACCTGACCGCCCTTCTCGCGAGCGGCGAGGGCGCCGAAGGATTCGTGGCGCTCATGGCGCCCTTCGGGATGCCGCTCACGGTGGTGCCGGGCGCGGCGGGCGAGGCGGCTCGCATGAAGCTCCTGCGGAGCATCTTCATGAAAGGCCTCGCGGCGCTCGTCATCGAGAGTCTGGGTGCCGCTCGGGTGTCCGGTTCGGAGGGCTGGCTGCGCGACCGCATTGCGCAAGAGCTCGGCGAAGGAGGTGCAGCGCTCGTTGAGCGGCTCATCTCGGGCTCGTACGAGCACGCGCCGCGTCGTGAACAAGAGGTGCGAGCATCACTCGCAGAGCTCGAGGCATCCGGTCAGCCCGCGGATATGACGCGCGCGACTCTCGCATGGTTCGAGCGGATCCTGGCCGAACGAGACTGACCCTCGCTGTTATGCGCCGGCTCTTCAGTCGACCGTGAGCTCAGCGGCCACGCTCTCCTTCAGTCGAAGCATGTCGACCTTGCCGTGGGGTGTGCGTTCGAGACTCTCGCGGACGAAGACGTTGCGCGGCTTCTTGTAGCCGGCCAGGCGCGCGCCGACGTGGTCGCGCAGCTGTTCCGTGTCGACCGTCGCGCCCGGCGCCGGCACGGCCACGGCGGTGACGACCTCGCCGAAGCGGGCGTCGGGCATGCCGAAGACCACGGCATCCGCGACGGATGCGTGGGTCAACAAAGCTTCTTCCACCTCGACCGGGTAGACCTTCTCGCCGCCCGTGTTGACGACGGCGCTGCCACGGCCGAGCAGCTCGACCGCTCGCCTCGGGCAGCACGCGCACCCAGTCGCCGGGCACGACGTGCCGGACTCCGCGGAGTTCGGGGAAGGTCGCACGCGTCTTCTCCTCATCGCCCAGGTAGCCTCGCGGCAGGGTTCCCCGGAACGCGAGGATGCCGCGGGCGCCGACCGTGTGCTGCACCTCTTCCTGCTGCTCGTCCAGCACGACGGCGCCCGGCATGAGCCGGAAAGTGCCCGGCACATCGTTGACCGATGTCGTGACGTTCACGGCGAAGGGCCCGCCTTCGGTCGAGGCCAGCAGGTCGATGATCGATGTCAGTCCGAGATCGTGCAGGCGACGTTTGGCCACGTCTCCGAAGCGCATCCCCGAACTGATCGCCGACGAGACGCGCCCGAGCCGCGTGATGCCTGCCTGTTCGGCGGCGGCGGCGAGGGGGAGGGCGATCGCGTCACCCGCCACTATGAGCCGCGTAACGCCCTCTTCGACGCTCAGGCGCACCGCGTCGTCGGCGTCGAGGCGGGGGGAGGAGGTGACGACGACCGTGCCGCCGAGGATCAACGTGTTGATGGAGGTGAACAGCGCCGTGCCGTGCATGAACGGGGCGAGCGGCAGGCTCACGACGCGGGGCGTTTCGGGGGAGAGGGCGATGCCGACGGCCTGCGTCATATCGGTCGGTGGGCGGACGCCGACCGAGTCGTAGATCGAGTACAGCTGAACGTCCAGGATGTCCTCCGCGCCCCAGAGCACGGCCTTCGGCCGGCCCGTGGTGCCGCCCGTGTAGAGGCGGAGCTCGCCGCCGGGCGGGGGTGTCTCGGGCAACCGCCCGGGCGTCGCGATGACATCGACGTAGCTGGTCGCCCCGGCGAGCACGGGACCCGTGCCCGCGCTCACGTCGTCGATCTCGATCAGCACGGGCCGGATGGCGCACAGCAGCACGGCCTCCGCGACGACATCGGCCAGCGAGGCCGGATAGAGCAGGGCGCCCGCGCTGCTGTCGTTGAGCAGCGCGGCGACCTCGGCGGGACGGAACCGGTAGTTGATGGGCGTTGGAGCGATCCCCGTCGCAAAGCCCGCGTAGAAGGCGACGAGGTACTCGGGCCGGTTGTAGAGCAGGATCCCGAGGCCGTCGCCCGGCCCCAGACCCCGCTCGGTCAGATGGTGCGCGAGGGAGCCCGCTGCATCCGTGAACCGTCGGTAACTGATGCGTTCGTCGGGGGCGACGATCGCGGTGCGGTCGGGCATCGCGCGCCCGAGCGCCTGCCAGACGTCGCTGTAGTACCCCTTCATCGCCATGCCCTTCAGGAGAGGTCCGGCGGACCGGATGTCTGGGCCGCCGCGGACAGATCGTCTCGCCATGCCTCGTCGATCCCCTCGGCGCTCCAGCCGCCGTCGTGGTCGAGGGTGCGCAGAGCGGCTGAGTGTGAATAGAGGGTCAGCCGGTCGCCGCCGATCCCGATCGCCTGACCGGTGACGTGTGCCGAGCGCTCGGAGGCGAGCCAGACCAGCAGCGGCGCGACGTCCTCGGGTGTTCCCAGAGCGTGGCCGCTTCGGAATTCGCGCGGTATCTCACCGGTCGCGAGGAAGTCCTCGTAGACCTGCGTGTACGCGGGGATCGTTGCCGTCATCGGCGACAGGGCCGTGGGGATCACGGCGTTCGCGGTGATGCCGGCGCGCGCGAGTTCGAGCGACCAGGTGCGTGCCATCGCGACGAGACCCGCTTTCACCGCGGCATAGTTCGTTTGTCCGAAGCTGCCGAACTGGCCCGCAGGTGACCCGATCACGACGATCCGCCCGCCGTCGCCTTGCTCGCGCATGGCGATCGCGGCCGCGCGGCCGCACGTGAAGGTGCCGCGCAGGTGCGTATCGACGACGGCGTCGAAGTCCTCGTCCTACATCTTCCACAGCACGCGGTCGCGCAGTACGCCGGCGTTGGCGATCAGGACGTCGAGGCGCCCGAATTGCGTGAGCGCCGCATCAACGAGCGCCTTCGCCGT
>CAVUDC010000006.1:0-97102 GCA_963740165.1 uncultured Actinomycetota bacterium
GAACGCCGCGATACCGGCCCAGAGCGAGCCCTCCGTGACGCGCGAGAGTTCTTCACGCTCGGCGACCACCTCGGGACGCGACGGATCCGGCAGTACGACCGTGAAGGCCGAGTCGCCGTTCCAGCCCTGGTACTCGGCACCCGCGTCGACGGACAGGATGTCTCCCGCGCTCAGAACACGCGCGCCCGGGATACCGTGCACGACCTGCTCGTTGACCGAGGTGCAGATCGTGTGGCGGTAGCCCCGCACCATCTGGAAGTTGGACTTCGCGCCGGTGGCCGTGATGACACGGGATGCTGCGACCTCCAGCTCGAGCGTCGTCACCCCGGGTGCCACCATCTCACGCACCGCCGCGAGGGCGCGCGCTGTGATCAGCCCGGGCTCGAGCATGGCCCGCAACTGGGCGGGTGACTTATAGATCGAGCGCCGCAAAACCATGCGTGTCCTCGCGGGGCGCGATCAGGCGCCGCGACGGACGAGCCCGCGGGCCTCGAGCGCTGCGAAGATGCGGTCGGTGATCTCGTCGAGCGTCCCGACGCCGTCGATCGCGTGCGACGATGCCCCGCTCGCCGTAGACGTCCAGGATCGGTGCCGTCTCGTTCTCGTAGATGTCGAGACGGTGAGCGATCACGTCGTCGGTGTCGTCCGAGCGTCCCTCTTGCGCGGCGCGCAGTCCGAGACGCGCGATGCTCTCGGCTCGGGGCACGCGCAACTCGATCACGGCGTCGAGGGACTCGTCGCGGCTCGCGAGGAAGTCGTCGAGGTGCCCGACCTGGCCGATGTTGCGCGGGTAACCATCGAGCAAGAAGCCTGTCGCCGCATCCGGCTGCGCCAGACGATCGCGCACGATCTCGCTCGTCAGTTCGTCGGGCACGAGACGACCCTGCTCGACGATCTGCTGCACCCGCTGCCCGAGTTCGGTGCCGTCCTTGATGTTGGCGCGGAAGACATCGCCGGTCGAGACGACGGGGATGCCGTAGGCCTCGGCGATACGCACGCCCTGCGTGCCCTTGCCCGACCCCTGGGGGCCGACGATCAAGAGTCGTGTGGTGGTCATCGCAGCAGCCCCTCGTAGTGACGCTGCTGCAGCTGCGCGTCGATCTGCTTCACCGTCTCGAGGCCGACGCCGACGACGATCAGGATGGATGCTCCGCCGAACGGGAAGTTCTGGTTCGCACCGACCGTAGCCAGCGCGATCAGCGGGAGCAGCGCGATCAGACCGAGGTAGATCGAGCCCGGCAGCGTGATGCGCGTGAGCACGTAGTCCAGGTACTCGGCCGTCGGACGACCCGCGCGGATGCCGGGGATGAAGCCGCCGTAGCGCTTCATGTTGTCGGCAACCTCGACCGGGTTGAACGTGATGGCCACGTAGAAGTAGGTGAATCCGATGATGAGCAGGAAGTACACCAGCATGTAGATCGGGCTATCGCCCGTCGTCAGGTACTGCGAGATCCAGACGACCCAGGCCGCGGGTTCTTGGCCCGCTGCCGGCTGGTTGAACTGCGCGAGCAGCGCCGGGATGTAGAGCAGCGACGAGGCGAAGATGACGGGCACAACGCCAGCCATGTTGACCTTGATCGGGATGTACGTGTTGGTTCCGCCGTACGTTCGACGGCCGACCATCCGCTTCGCGTACTGCACGGGTATACGGCGCTGCGATTGTTCGACGAACACCACCAGCGCCACGACGACGATGCCAACGGCCAGCACGAGAAGGAAGGTCTCGAAGCCTCGGGCCTGCCAGATCGACCACATGGCGGCGGGGAACGTCGCGGCGATCGAGGTGAAGATCAGGAGCGACATGCCATTGCCGACACCGCGCTCGGTGACGAGCTCGGCGAACCACATGATGAGGCCGGTACCGGCCGTCATCGTGATGATCATGAGCAGCTGCGCCCACCACGCGACGTTCGTCAGCACGTTGTCGCAGGCAGCGACGCCCGTGTTGCCGAAGAGCTGTCCGCTGCGCGCGACGGTAACGAGCGTCGTCGACTGCAGGAGCGCCAGCGCGATGGTCAGGTAGCGCGTGTACTGCGTCAGACGCGCCTGACCCGCCTGACCCTCTTTGTAGAGGGTCTCGAAGTGCGGGATGACGACGCGCAGCAGCTGCGTGATGATCGTCGCCGTGATGTAGGGCATGACGCCCAGCGCGAAGATCGACAGCTGCAGCAGGGCGCCGCCCGAGAACAGGTTGACAAGAGAGAGGAGTCCCTCCATGCCCTCGTTCTGTCCGATGCAGGACTGCACGTTCGCGAAGTCGACGAACGGCGTCGGCACGTGGGCACCGAGACGATAGAGCACGATGATGCCCAAGGTGAAGGCGATCTTCCGGCGCAGGTCGGGTGTCCGGAAGATGCGCGCGATAGCGCTGAACAAGAAGGATCCTCCTGAAGGGAAGGGAGATGCCCGCGGGCGGGCCAAACATTAGGTTAGCCCAGGCTGCCGCCACGAGCAGCCCATACCCGAGATCGGCGGCAACGAGTGAGATGTCCCGAGAACGGAAACAGGGGGCCGGAGGATGCCTCCGACCCCCTGTTTGAGAACAGTTCGTCCGTGTTACTTGACGCTGCCGCCGGCGGCGACGATCTTCTGCTCGGCCGAGCCGGAGACCTTGTCGACCGTCACGGAGAGCTTCACGCCGATGTCGCCATCGCCGAGAACCTTGACCTTCTCGTTCTTGCGAACGGCACCCTTGGCGACGAGGTCGGCGACGGTTACGTCGCCACCCGCCGGGTACAGCTCGGCGAGCTTCTCGAGGTTGACGACCTGGTACTCGACGCGGAACGGGTTCTTGAACCCGCGCAGCTTCGGCGTACGCATGTGCAGCGGCATCTGGCCACCCTCGAAGCCGACGCGCACGGTGTTGCGGGCCTTGGTGCCCTTCGTGCCACGACCGGCCGTCTTGCCCTTCGAGCCCTCACCGCGACCGACGCGGGTCTTGGCCTTGTTGGCTCCCGGGACGGGACGCAGGTGGTGAACCTTCAGCACACCGGGGCGCGACGCCGGAGTGTCGTCCTTCGGAGCAGCCTTCTTGGCAGGAGCCTTGGTCGCCGCTGCCTTCGGGGCGTCGGCCGAAGCCGAGTCCTTGGCAGCGGAAGCCTTGGCCGGAGCCTTGGCGGCGGGTGCCTTCTTCTCAGCGGCGGCCTGGGGGGCTGCAGCCTTCTTGGGCGCCGCCTTCTTGGGCGCTGCCGTGGCTTCGGCGGCCTCGGCCGCGTTGTCCTTTTCAGCCATTAGTCGATCTCCTCAACCTTCACGAGGTGAGCAACCGTGTTGACATAACCACGGTTCTGGGCGTCATCCGGACGGACGACAGAGTCGCCGATCCGCTTGAGGCCGAGGCTACGCAGCGTGTCGCGCTGGTACTGCTTTTCGCTCACCTTGGACTTGATCTGCGTGACCTTCAGTCGTGCAGCCATCATGCACCTGCCTTTGCTGCCGCAGCGGCGTCGGCCTCGGCACGAACCAGACGCGCGGGGGCGACCTGGTCGAAGTCGAGACCACGACGTGCGGCGACGGCGCGGGGCTCCTCGAGCTGCTTCAGCGCGGCGACCGTCGCGTGCACGATGTTGATCGTGTTCGACGAGCCGAGCGACTTCGACAGGACATCGTGGATGCCGGCGCACTCGAGTACGGCGCGGACGGGACCGCCCGCGATAACACCGGTACCGGCGGCGGCGGGGCGGAGCAGGACGACGCCTGCTGCTGCCTCACCCTGCACGGGGTGCGGGATCGTCTTGTCGACGCGGGGCACGCGGAAGAAGTTCCGCTTGGCCTCTTCGACACCCTTCGAGATGGCCAGGGGCACCTCGCGGGCCTTGCCGTAGCCGACACCGACGAGTCCGTTCCCGTCTCCGACGATCACGAGGGCGGTGAAGCTGAAGCGACGACCACCCTTCACGACCTTCGAGACACGGTTGATGGTGACGACGCGCTCCAGGAACTGGCCCTTGTCGGCATCACGCGAACCGCGGTCACGCTGGTTGGCGTTGCGCTCGCGACCGCCGCGGCGCGGCTCGCGCTCGGCGGGCGCTTCGGTTGCGGCAGCGGTTTCAGCAGCAGCCGTCGCGTCAGGCGCGGTCTGCTCGGCAGTGGCTGCCACTTCGGTCTCCTTGATTTCACTCACAGGTTCAGTCCCCCTTCGCGGGCGCCGTCGGCGATCGCAGCGACGCGGCCGGCGTAGCGGTTACCGCCACGGTCGAACACGACATCCTCGATGCCGGCGGCCTTGGCACGCTCGGCGACGAGTTCGCCGACCTTGCGCGCCTTGGCGGTCTTGTCACCGTCGAACGAACGCAGGTCCGCTTCGAGGGTGGATGCGGACGCGACGGTGTGGCCCTTGGCGTCATCGACGACCTGGACGAACACGTGGCGTGCGGAGCGGGTCACGACGAGACGCGGGCGCAGCTCGGTCCCGACGACCTTCTTGCGAAGGCGGGCATGGCGACGCGAACGAGCGTCTGACTTCGACTTGAGAGCCATGGTTACTTACCACTCTTTCCGGCCTTGCGACGAACGACCTCGCCGGCGTAGCGCACACCCTTGCCCTTGTAGGGCTCGGGCTTGCGAATCTTGCGGATGTTGGCCGCGGCTTCGCCGACGGCCTGCTTGTCGATGCCGCTCACGGTGACCTTGTTGTTGCCCTCGACCGTGAACGTGATGCCCGCGGGGGGCTCGACCAGGACGGGGTGCGAGAAGCCGAGAGCGAACTCGACCGAGCCACCCTTCTGCGCGACGCGGTAACCCGTGCCGACGACTTCGAGGCCCTTGGTGTAGCCCGTGGTGACGCCGACGATGTTGTTGGCGATCAGGGTGCGCGTGAGTCCGTGCAGCGAACGCGATTCGCGCTCATCATCCGGACGCGACACGACGACCTGGTTCTCGTCGACGACGACCTCGATCGGACGAGCGATCGTCAGGCCGAGTTCACCCTTGGGTCCCTTGACCGAAACGTCCCGGCCGGTCACCGTGACAGTGACATCCGAGGGAATGTCGATGGGAAGTCTTCCAATACGTGACATCGAGGATCACCAAACGTAGGCGAGGACTTCCCCACCCACGCCCTTCTGCTCTGCCTGACGGTCGGTGAGAAGACCGGAGGAGGTGGACAGGATGGCGACGCCGAGTCCACCGAGGACGGTGGGGATCTCGCTCGACTTCGCGTAGACGCGCAGGCCGGGCTTCGAGACGCGCTTGATGCCCGCAATGGAGCGCTCGCGGTTCGGGCCGTACTTCAGCGTCATGGTGAGCGTCTGGCCCACGCGGGCGTCCTCGATCTCCCACTCGGCGATGTAACCCTCACGCTTGAGGATCTCGGCGATGTGCGACTTGAGCTTGGAGCTCGGCAGGCTCACGGATTCGTGGTGTGCCGAGTTCGCGTTGCGCAGCCGGGTCAGCATATCTGCGACCGGGTCTGTCATTGTCATGTGATTGTTTCCTTCGTTCACCAGGTTTCGGATGCCTGTGCAAGGCAGACGACCTGTGGTGGTGGTGTCGGGCGCTTCGACAAGCTCAGCGCCCGACGGTGTGGAGTCTTACGCCTCGGCGCGGAACGGGAAGCCGAGGTGACGCAGAAGTGCACGACCCTCGTCATCCGACTTGGCGGTCGTGACGACAGTGATGTCGAAACCACGCACGCGATCGATCCGGTCCTGGTCGATCTCGTGGAACACGGACTGTTCCTGAAGACCGAAGGTGTAGTTGCCGTTGCCGTCGAACTGCTTGGGCGACAGGCCGCGGAAGTCGCGGATACGGGGCAGAGCGAGCGTCACCAGACGGTCGATGAACTCCCACGCACGGTCGCCACGCAGCGTGACGTGGGCGCCGATGGGCTGACCCTCGCGCAGCTTGAACTGGGCAATCGACTTGCGGGCCTTCGTGACCAGCGGCTTCTGGCCGGTGATGCGGGTGAGGTCGTCGACCGCACCGTCCATCACCTTGCTGTCACGCGCGGCTTCGCCGACACCGGTGTTCACGACAACCTTGACCAGACCGGGGATCTGGTTGACGTTGGCGTACCCGAACTCTTCCTGCAGCTTCTGCTGGATCTCGGCGCGGTACTTCTGCTTCAGGCGGGGCTGGCCGGCGCCCTGGGGCTGCCCGTTGGGCACAGTGCCAGTCTCCTCGGCTGTGTTGGTGCTCATCAGAGGTCCTTACCTGACTTCTTCGCGTAGCGGACGCGCACAGTGCGCTTCACGCCATCCTTCGTCTGCTCCTCGACGCGGTGACCGACGCGAGTCGGCTTCTTCGTCTCGGGGTCGACAAGGGCCACGTTGGAGATGTGGATGGGGGCTTCGAGGGTCTCGATGCCACCGGTCTTGGTGCCGCGCTGGGTCTGGCCGACGCGCGAGTGCTTGGTGACGTAGTTCACGCCCTCCACGATCACCCGGTTGCGCTCGGTCAGGATCTCGAGGACCTTGCCCTGCTTGCCCCGGTCGCCGCCCTTGTCTTGCTTCTTGCCTGTGATGACCTGTACGAGATCACCCTTTTTGATGTTGGCCATGATCAGATCACCTCCGGTGCGAGCGAGACGATCTTCATGAACTTGCGGTCACGAAGCTCGCGGCCGACCGGTCCGAAGATACGGGTGCCGCGGGGCTCCCCGTCTGCCTTCAGGATGACGGCGGCGTTCTCGTCGAACTTGATGTAGGAGCCGTCGGGACGACGGGTCTCCTTGACGGTACGGACGATGACCGCCTTGACGACATCACCCTTCTTGACGTTTCCGCCGGGGATGGCGTCCTTGACGGTCGCCACGATGGTGTCGCCGAGGCCCGCGTAGCGGCGCTTCGAGCCACCGAGCACGCGGATCGTGAGGAGCTCTTTGGCGCCGGTGTTATCGGCGACCTTGACTCGGGATTCCTGCTGAATCACTTGGCCTTCTCCAGAATCTCCACCAGGCGCCAGCGCTTGGTCGCGCTCAGCGGACGGGTCTCATTGATGACGACCAGGTCGCCGATTCCGGCCGAGTTCGCCTCGTCGTGCACCTTGACCTTCGACGTGCGGCGGATGACCTTGCCGTAAAGCGGGTGCTTCACGCGGTCTTCGACCTCGACGACGATCGTCTTGTCCATGCGGTCGCTCGTGACGTAGCCACGACGCGACTTGCGGTAACCGCGGGCCGCGGCGTCGCGCACGTCGTGTGCGGACGACTCGTGTCCCGATGCCTGAACGGCAGCCTGGGGCTCCGCGACCTCGGCCTTGGCGGCCTTCGGTGCGGCAGCCTGGGCGGGCGCCTTCTTGGCGGCAGGCTTTGCAGCTGCCTTCGGTGCGGCGGCCTTGGTCTCCTTGGCCTCAGCGGCCTTGGTCTCAGTTGCCTTCTCGGTGGCCATTACTCAGCCCCTCCTTCGGCGGTGTCCGAGGCATCCTCGGACTTCTTCGCCTTCGTCTTCTTGGCCTTCGTCGCGACCTCCGCGGGAGCGGGCGTGGCACGGATGCCGAGCTCGCGCTCACGGATCACGGTGTAGAGCCGCGCGATGTCGCGCTTGACGGCGCGGATGCGACCGTGGCTCTCGAGCTGGCCCGTGGCCGACTGGAAGCGCAGGTTGAACAGCTCTTCCTTGGCCTTGCGCAGCTCCTCGACGAGGCGGTGGTCTTCCATCGTGTCGAGCTCAGACGGGCTGAGCTCCTTGGTACCGATAGCCATTACGCGTCGCCTTCCTCGCGCTTGATGATGCGTGCCTTCAGGGGCAGCTTGTGGATGGCACGGGTCAGTGCCTCGCGAGCGAGTTCTTCGCTGACGCCGGCGACCTCGAAGAGGACGCGACCCGGCTTGACGTTGGCAACCCACCACTCCGGCGAACCCTTACCGGAACCCATGCGGGTTTCGGCAGGCTTCTTCGTGAGCGGACGGTCGGGGTAGATGTTGATCCACACCTTTCCACCACGCTTGATGTGACGGGTCATCGCGATACGAGCGGACTCGATCTGACGGTTCGTCACGTAAGCGGGCGTGAGGGCCTGGATGCCGTACTCACCGAACGACACCTCGGTGCCACCGGTGGCGGCTCCCGAACGACCGGGGTGGTGCTGCTTGCGGTACTTGACCTTGCGGGGAATAAGCATCAGGCAGACGCTCCTTCTGCGACGGGGGCGTCGTTGCGCGGACCACGGCGACGGTCGCCACCACGGTCATCGCGGCCACGGGGCGCCTTGGGGGCATTGGCCTGCTCGCGAGCGAGCTCCTTGTTGGTGAGGTCGCCCTTGTAGATCCAGACCTTCACGCCGATGCGACCGAACGTCGTCCGGGCCTCGTAGAAGCCGTAGTCGATGTTGGCGCGGAGCGTGTGCAGGGGTACGCGACCCTCGCGGTAGAACTCCGAACGGCTCATCTCCGCGCCGCCGAGGCGACCGGAAACCTGGATGCGGACGCCCTTGGCTCCGGCGCGCTGGGCACCCTGGAGGCCCTTACGCATCGCGCGGCGGAATGCCACGCGACCCGTGAGCTGCTCGGCGATTCCCTGGGCGACCAACTGAGCGTCGGCCTCGGGGTTCTTGACCTCGAGGATGTTCAGCTGGATCTGCTTGCCCGTGAGCTTCTCGAGATCGGTACGGATGCGCTCTGCTTCGGCACCACGACGACCGATCACGATGCCCGGGCGGGCGGTGTGAATGTCGACGCGGACGCGGTCGCGGGTGCGCTCGATCTCAATGCGGCTCACGCCGGCACGGTCGAGCGAGACCTGCAGGAGCTTACGGATCCGGATGTCCTCGGCGACGTAGTCGGCGTAACGCTGGCCGACCTTGGTCGAGTCCGAGAACCAACGGGACACGTGGTCCGTGGTGATCCCGAGGCGGAAGCCGTACGGGTTGACTTTCTGTCCCATTACTTGCTCGCCTTCTTGGTCTTGGCGGACGCCGGGGCGTCAGCGGCCACGGGCGTCGCGAGCACGACCGTGATGTGGCTCGTGCGCTTCTTGATCTGGAACGCGCGGCCCTGTGCGCGGGGGCGGAAACGCTTGAGCGTCGTGCCCTCGTCGACGTAGACGTTCGCGACGTACAGGTCGCGGTCGTCGAGGAACTCGCCGTCCTTGTCAGCCTTGACCCGCGCGTTGGCCATCGCCGAGGCGACGAGCTTCGATACGGGCTCCGACGCCGACTGCGGTGCGAACTTCAGGATTGCGAGGGCCTCTTCGGCCTGCTTTCCCTTGATGAGTGCGATGACACGACGAGCCTTCTGAGGGGTCACGCGGATGTGTCGCACGCGTGCGATGGACTCCACCATTTCTCTCTCCTCTGTCGCCGCCTTAGCGGCGACGGCCCTTCTTGTCGTCCTTCTCATGGCCGCGGAAGGTGCGGGTCGGGGCGAATTCGCCCAACTTGTGGCCGACCATGGTTTCGGTCACGAACACGGGGATGTGCTTGCGACCGTCGTGGACGGCAATCGTGTGGCCGAGCATGGCCGGCACGATCATCGACCGGCGTGACCAGGTCTTGATGACGTTCTTGGAACCCGAATCGTTCTGGACGACAACCTTGCGAAGCAGGTGCTCGTCGACGAAGGGGCCCTTCTTAAGACTGCGTGGCATCTTCTGTTCCTACCTACTTGCGCTTCTTGCCGGCCGTGCGGCGGCGGACGATGAGCTTGTCGCTCTCCTTGTTGGCGTGCCGGGTGCGGCCTTCGGCCTGACCCCACGGCGAAACCGGGTGACGTCCACCGGACGTCTTGCCCTCGCCACCACCGTGCGGGTGGTCGACCGGGTTCATGGCGACACCACGGACGGTCGGGCGGATGCCCTTCCAGCGGTTGCGACCGGCCTTGCCCCAGTTGATGTTCGACTGCTCGGCGTTGCCGACCTCGCCGATGGTCGCGCGGCAGCGCGCGTCGACGTTGCGGATCTCGCCCGAGGGCAGACGCAGCTGGGCGTACGGGCCATCCTTCGCGACCAGACGCACGGAGACGCCAGCCGAGCGGGCCATCTTCGCGCCGCCGCCGGGGCGGAGCTCGATGGCGTGGATGACCGTACCGGTCGGGATGTTGCGGAGCGGCAGGTTGTTGCCGGGCTTGATGTCGGCGCCGGAACCCGACTCGACGATGTCACCCTGCGACAGCTTGTTCGGCGCGATGATGTAGCGCTTCTCGCCGTCCGCGTAGTGCAGCAGCGCGATGCGCGCCGTGCGGTTGGGGTCGTACTCGATGTGAGCGACCTTCGCGTCGATGCCGTCCTTGTCGTGACGACGGAAGTCGATGACGCGGTACTGACGCTTGTGTCCACCACCGATGTGGCGCGTGGTGATGCGGCCCTGGTTGTTGCGACCACCCGTCTTGGAGAGCGGGCGCAGCAGCGACTTCTCCGGCGTCGAGCGTGTGATCTCGGCGAAGTCGGAGACCGACGAGCCGCGGCGACCGGGGGTCGTGGGCTTGTACTTGCGAATTGCCATGGTGTCTCGTCCCTATCCCGACCGTCAGCCGACTGCCGTGAAGATGTCGATGGTGCCCGAGCGCAGCGTGACGATGGCGCGCTTGGTGTCCTTGCGGCGGCCGGTGCCGAAGCGGGTGCGGCGGGCCTTGCCCACGCGGTTGATCGTGTTGACCGAAGCGACCTTCACGCCGAAGATCTTCTCGACGGCCAGCTTGATCTCGGTCTTGTCGGCGCGGGGGTCCACGAGGAACGTGTACTTACCCTCGTCGATGAGCCCATAGCTCTTCTCCGAGACGACCGGCTTCAGGATGACGTCGCGCGGGTCCTTGTTCAGGGCCGTGTTCAGGGCGCTCATGCCGAGACCTCCGTGGTGGAGACCGACTTGGATGCGACGAACGCATCGAAGGCGGCCTTGGTGAAGACGATGTCGTCCGAGACGAGCACGTCGTACGCGTTGAGCTGGTCGAACGTCAGCACGTGGACATACGCGAGGTTGCGGATGCTCTTGATGCTGATCTCGTCGTCACGCTCGATGACGACCAGGACGTTCTTGGTCGGCGCGACCGAGGCGAGGTACGTCGCCGCAGCCTTCGTCGACGGGGCACCGGCGACGCCGAGCGACTCGACGACGTGCAGGCGGTTGCCGCGAGCACGGTCGCTGAGTGCTCCGCGGAGCGCTGCGGCGATCATCTTCTTGGGCGTGCGCTGCGCGTAGTCGCGCGGCTTCGGCCCGTGGACGATGCCACCACCGGTCATGTGCGGCGCGCGGATCGAGCCTTGACGGGCGTTACCCGTGCCCTTCTGCTTGAAGGGCTTGCGGCCGGCACCCGAGACCTCGCCACGACGCTTGGTCGAGTGCGTGCCCTGGCGAGCCGCCGCGCGCTGCGCGACGACGACCTGGTGGATGAGAGGAATGTTCGTCTTGACGTCGAAGACCTCGGCGGGCAGGTTCACGGAACCAGCCTTCTTGCCGTCGGTACCCCGCACGTCGAGCGCGAGAGTCGAGTCAGTCATGTGGCTCATGCCCCCTTCACTGCGTTGCGGACGTAAACGAGGCGGCCGCGCGCACCGGGAACGGCGCCCTTGACGAGCAGCAGACCCTTCTCGGCGTCGACGGCGTGCACCGTGAGGTTCATGACGGTCACACGCTCGCCACCCATACGGCCGGCCATCCGCATGCCCTTGAAGACACGGCTCGGGGTCGACGAAGCGCCGATCGAGCCGGGCTTGCGGTGGTTACGGTGCGAACCGTGCGATGCCGAGACACCCTTGAAGTTGTGACGCTTCATGACACCGGCGAAACCCTTGCCCTTGCTCGTGCCGACGACGTCGACGAGCTGGCCGGCCTCGAAGGTGCCCTCAGCCGTGAGCTCCTGACCGAGTGAGTAGTCAGAGGCATCCGCTGTGCGGATCTCGGTGAGGTGACGGCGCGGCGTGACGCCCGCAGCCTCGAAGTGAGCCGTCTGGGGCTTGTTCACCTTGCGCGGGTCGATCTGGCCGTAGGCGATCTGAACGGCCTTGTAGCCGTCCTTCTCGGGCGTGCGGATCTGGGTGACGACGTTGGGCGCGACCTCGATCACCGTGACGGGGATCAGCTTGCCCTGGTCGTTCCATACCTGGGTCATGCCGAGCTTGGTGCCCAGCAGGCCCTGGGAAATCTTGTTGTTGACCTGTTCTGAATGTGACTGTGCCATGTCGAGCCTCAGAGCTTGATCTCGATGTTGACATCGGCCGGCAGGTCGAGACGCATCAGCGAGTCGACGGCCTTGGGCGTCGGGTCGATGATGTCGATCAGACGCTTGTGGGTGCGCATCTCGAAGTGCTCGCGGCTGTCCTTGTACTTGTGGGGGGAACGGATCACGGGGATCACGTTCTTCTCCGTCGGAAGGGGCACGGGGCCCACGACGGTCGCGCCCGCACGGGTCACGGTGTCGACGATCTTTCGCGCCGACGTGTCGATGACCTCGTGGTCATACGACTTCAGGCGAATGCGGATCTTTTGTCCCGCCATTGTCTGCTCACTCTCTATATCGCGTCGTACGGTTCCCAGATTTCTCTGGGCGCATTGGACGCATGTGACGCTTGCGCGCCTCTGGCACTTTCTGCTGCACCGCTGTTCTGATGTCACACCGGATGACAGGCATCCGGATCACTGCCCCGGCACGCACGCGTGCGAATCCCGCTTTCGCGGTTGGGGCTGTGGAGGTGTTCTGCTGCCCGCGGCCTAGTCCTGCGCTTCCGCGCGGTCTATGCACTGCCTGGCAGTGATCCTGCGCGCGCCATGCGGCACGCCGGAATGTGGAACTGGACTAGTCTACGTGTCGCCCGGGCGTGTCGCAAACTCGGGTGTGTCGAGAATCCCCTCGCACGGCGTGTCGCAACCGACGGTGGACCGATCGCTTGCCCAGAACCCCGGCTTCGCACCCCATGTCCCACTTCGTCGGCCCCATGTCCCCCTTTGTGCCGGTAAGGCCGCCGGGTAGCGGTCGTAAGTGGGACATGCCGGCGCGGCGCGACCCCGTTCTCGCGCCAGCCGGCCCCGTTAGCGGTGCGAAGTGGGACATCGGGATGGCTGAGCCGCCGGGGACCGGCGCCCGGGAACGGGGCTACTGGTTGCCGATGTGCTTGTCGACGTTGTCGCGCGTCTCGTCGATCTTGGCGTGATGCTCTTCGGGCACGACCTTCTTGATCGCGTCGGCCGCGCCCGCGAGGAGCTTGTCGCTGACGTCTTCCGCCTTCTTGCTCTTCAGAGCCTCTTCGATCTTGTCGCGGTTCTGCTCGAACATCTGCTTGCCCTTGTTCACGATGTCGTCAACGCCCATGTTGTCCTCCTCCGGCGCCCGGATAGCGCATGCCCATTCATCCTCGCGTTCGACCGCCGGATCGTCCAGGCCCACGCATGCCCGGAGCGCGGCGCGAAGCGTCCCAATCACGGCGCGAGCTGACGAGACCAACTGTGAGGCTTGCATCTGCAGCACAATCTCGCCAGACTTCTCGAACGGCTTACATGAGAGACTTCTCATCTTTGTCGCATCGGAACCCGTCGACTCCCATCCGTAGCAAATGTCCGCCCGAACTATCGGCCCGCAACCCGAACCGCCCGCTTCACCAGGAGTGAGAACACCCCCATCCGCGCCACGCAGCTCCGCTCGCGTCGGCTCTCCACTGTGCGAGAACGTGGTCCCCAACGCGTTCTCGCTCTCACGAGGCACGATCTTCGCCTCATCGGGGCCGGGCGGTGTCCCCAGCACGCCCGGCCCCGATCATCCGTCTGCTCCCGGGTCCCCTCGCAGAAATGTCCCGGAAGATGAATGACAGTCGCCGCCATGCCCCGACCCCACGCACGCTGGATCGGACTGCGCCGTTCGTCGCGCTCGAATACGACTCCCCCCGTGCACACCGCGTCGCCGGCGGGCGGCACCTCACCATCGTCGTGTCGACGGGGAGCACCGATCTCCTCGGATCATTCGGACGCGTCTCCCTCGACAGCGACCAGGTTCTTCTGCTGGCCCCTGCAACCGACTACGAGATCCGGCAACCACGCGGCCAGCGGACCTGGGCGGCGTTCGTCCATGAACGGCTCGCGGTCGACCTGCTGCAGTGGCGGCATCAGACCGCCGGGGGCAGGCTGGATGTCTGGCAGCACCTCCGTACGCGAAACCCCCCGTACTGGCGCGGCATCGTCCATCCCTCCGATCACGCGTCGTTGCTCGAGGTCCTCATGCGCGCTGCGTCTTCCGGGTCAGCCACGATGTCGGTCTGGGACCAACTGGAGAGTGCCGCGAAGGTCGTACGCCGCGTCGATTCCTTCATCGCCCGCAGTTTCGACGCCGACAACTTCGTACGCGTCTCACGCGACGATCGCCCCGTACGACTGCGACGCGAGGTTGCCCGCGCGAAGGCCTTCATCGAAGCTCGGCATACCGAACCGATCTCGACGACAACGATCGCGGAGCATGCGGGCCTGTCATCGTCCGCACTGACACGTGCGTTCCAGAAGGAACTGGGCGCGACGCCGCCGGAGTATCTGCGGGCCGTGCGCGTGGCACGATTCGAAGATCTGCTCGTCGAGTCCGACAAGAGCATTCGAGAGGTCGCTCGCCTCGCCGGGCTCAGCTCGACCGGGCACCTGCGCGAACACATCAATCAGAAGTACGGGATGTCCCCCCGGGAGCTGCGCGCCCGCCTCCGGCAGCCGTCCTGAGCCGCGCCCACCGGTCCGCGCGTACGCCCGACATGCGAAAGGGCCCCCCGACCGTAGGTCGAGGGGCCCTTTCGAGCAAGCAGGTGTTACTTCAGGATCTTCGTGACCGTGCCGGCGCCGACGGTGCGGCCACCCTCACGGATCGCGAAGCCGAGGCCATCCTCCAGGGCGATCGGCTGGATGAGCTCGACCGTCATGTCGGTGGTGTCACCGGGCATGACCATCTCGGTGCCCTCGGGCAGCGAGATGACGCCGGTGACGTCGGTGGTGCGGAAGTAGAACTGCGGGCGGTAGTTCGTGTAGAAGGGGTTGTGACGGCCACCCTCCTCCTTGGACAGGATGTACGCCGTGCCCTCGAAGTTGGTGTGGGGCGTAACCGAACCCGGCTTCACGATGACCTGGCCACGCTCGACGTCGTCACGCTTGGTGCCGCGCAGGAGCAGACCACAGTTCTCGCCGGCCCAGGCCTCGTCGAGCTGCTTGTGGAACATCTCGATACCGGTGACGATCGTCTTCTGCGTCGGGCGCAGACCCACGATCTCGACCTCGGAGTTGATCGCGAGGGTACCGCGCTCGGCGCGACCCGTCACAACCGTGCCACGGCCGGTGATGGTGAAGACGTCCTCGACGGGCATGAGGAACGGCTTGTCCTTGTCGCGCACCGGGTCGGGGATCGACTCGTCGACGGCTTCCATGAGCTCGACGATCGCGTCGACCCACTTCTCGTCGCCCTCGAGAGCCTTCAGGCCCGAGACGCGGATGACGGGGGCGTTGTCGCCATCGAAGTCCTGGCTCGAGAGCAGCTCGCGAACCTCGAGCTCGACGAGCTCGAGGATCTCTTCGTCGTCGACCATGTCCGACTTGTTCAGCGCGACCATCAGGTACGGCACGCCGACCTGCTTGGCGAGCAGAACGTGCTCACGCGTCTGGGCCATCGGGCCGTCGGTCGCGGCGACCACGAGGATCGCGCCGTCCATCTGGGCGGCACCGGTGATCATGTTCTTGATGTAGTCGGCGTGACCGGGCGCATCGACGTGCGCGTAGTGACGCTTCGGGGTCTCGTACTCGACGTGCGAGATGTTGATCGTGATGCCGCGCTGACGCTCCTCGGGAGCGGAGTCGATCGACGCGAAGTCGCGCTGCACGTTGGTGGCCGACGGGTACTTGTCGGCGAGCACCTTCGAGATTGCCGCGGTGAGCGTGGTCTTGCCGTGGTCGACGTGACCGATCGTTCCGATGTTCACGTGCGGCTTGGTCCGCTCGAATTTGGCCTTAGCCACTGGGTCCTCCTAGGACATTCGTGTAGATCCTCCGGGCGCTGGATTGCGACCGGTTCTCTACGGGGATTGGTTCTCAGCTTAGTGGAGAGAGGTGAAGTGATTCTGTGTGAAGTTGTGGACCGGCCCCATCGACGGATTCAGGGCAGGCCCTGACGGCCGTGGGGCCGGAAATCGAGCTACTCGCCCTTGTTCTTCTGGACGATCTCGTCGGCCACCGCGCGGGGGACCTCGGCGTAGCTGTCGAACTCCATGGAGTAGACGGCACGACCCGAGGTCTTCGAGCGCAGGTCACCGATGTAGCCGAACATCTCGGACAGCGGGACGTTCGCCCGCACGACCTTGACGCCCGCGGCATCCTCCATCGACTGGATCTGACCGCGGCGGCTGTTGAGATCGCCGATGACGTCACCCATGTACTCCTCGGGAGTACGCACCTCGACCGACATGATCGGCTCGAGGATGACGGGGTTCGCCTTGCGGACAGCCTCCTTGAAGCCCATCGAACCGGCGATCTTGAACGCCATTTCCGACGAGTCGACATCGTGCGAGGCACCGTCGAGCAGACTTGCCTTGACTCCCACCATGGGGTAACCGGCGAGCACACCGACGTTCATGGCGTCCTGGAAGCCCTGGTCGACCGGCGCGATGTACTCGCGCGGGATGCGTCCACCCGAGACCTTGTTCACGAACTCGTACGTCGTCTCGGCCGTGACCTCGAGCGGTTCGATCGCGAACTGGATCTTTGCGAACTGACCCGAACCACCGGTCTGCTTCTTGTGCGTGTAGTCGTGACGCTCGACGGCCTTCTTGATCGTCTCGCGGTACGCGACCTGCGGCTTTCCGACGTTGGCCTCGACCTTGAACTCGCGCTTCATGCGGTCGACGAGGATGTCGAGGTGGAGCTCGCCCATGCCGCGGATGACCGTCTGGCCGGTGTCGGAGTTCTGCTCGACGCGGAACGTCGGGTCCTCTTCGGCCAGCTTCTGGATCGCGGTGCCCAGCTTCTCCTGGTCAGCCTTGGTCTTGGGCTCGATGGCAACCTCGATGACCGGTTCGGGGAACGTCATCGACTCGAGCACGACCTGGTGCTGCGAATCCGAGAGCGTGTCGCCCGTCGTCGTGTCCTTAAGACCGATGACCGCGTAGATGTGCCCGGCGGTGACAGCGTCGACCGGGTTCTCCTTGTTCGCGTACATCTGGAAGATCTTGCCGATGCGCTCTTTTTTGCTCTTGGTCGAGTTGACCACCTGGCTGCCCGAGTCGAGGTGACCCGAGTAGACGCGGATGTAGGTCAGACGACCGAAGAACGGGTGCGTGACGATCTTGAACGCGAGGGCCGTGAACGGCTCTTCGCGGTCGGCGTGACGCGCGATGACGATCTCTTCGTTCTTCGGGTCGTGCGCCTCGATGGCGGGAACGTCGAGAGGAGACGGGAGGTAGTCGATCACGGCGTCGAGCATCGGCTGCACGCCGCGGTTCTTGAACGCCGAACCGCAGAGCACGGGGTAGAGCTCCGAGTTGACCGTCATCTTTCGGATGGCAGCCTTGACCTCGGCGACGGAGAGCTCCTCGCCACCGAAGTACTTCTCGAGCAGCGTCTCGTCGGATTCGGCGACCGTCTCGAGCAGCATCTCGCGGTACTTCGCGACGACCTCGGCCATGTCGGCCGGGATCTCCTGGACGTCGTACTTGGCGCCCATGGTCACGTCACCCTTGGAGTCACCGGCCCACACCAGGGCACGCATCTCGACGAGGTCGACGACGCCGAGGAAGTCGTTCTCTGCACCGATGGGCAGCTGGATGACGAGCGGCTTGGCCTTCAGCTTGTTGATGATCGTGTCGACCGTGAAGTAGAAGTCGGCGCCCAGCTTGTCCATCTTGTTGACGAAGCAGATGCGCGGGACGTCGTACTTGTCGGCCTGACGCCACACGGTCTCGGACTGGGGCTCGACGCCCTCCTTGCCATCGAAGACGGCAACGGCGCCATCGAGGACGCGGAGCGAACGCTCGACCTCGACCGTGAAGTCGACGTGGCCGGGGGTGTCGATGATGTTGATCTGGTTGTTGTTCCAGAAGCACGTGACGGCGGCAGAGGTGATCGTGATGCCACGCTCCTGCTCCTGCTCCATCCAGTCGGTCGTGGACGCACCATCGTGCGTCTCACCGATCTTGTGGTTGGTTCCCGTGTAGTACAGGATGCGCTCGGTCGTCGTCGTCTTGCCGGCATCGATGTGGGCCATGATGCCGATGTTGCGGACCTTCGTGAGGTCGGTGAGCACGTCTTGTGCCACGGGGATGTCCTTACTTCTCGACTCGGTCGGTCGGGCTTCTTGTCGCTCGGCCGAGCGACCAGGTACAGGGCCGGCGCCCGGCGACGGGCTCGGGGATCGCGGCTTTCGCCCCGGTCCCCGAGCCTGTCGAGGGGTTTACCAGCGGTAGTGCGCGAAAGCGCGGTTCGACTCGGCCATCTTGTGGGTGTCTTCGCGGCGCTTGACCGCGGCACCCAGGCCGTTCGAGGCGTCCAGGATCTCGTTCTGCAGACGCTCGGTCATCGTCTTCTCACGACGACCCTTCGCGTAGCTGACGAGCCAGCGCAGCGCCAGGGTGTTGGCACGGTGCGGCTTGACCTCGACCGGGACCTGGTAGGTCGAGCCACCGACGCGGCGGCTGCGGACCTCGAGGGTCGGACGGACGTTGTCGAGCGCCTTCTTGAGCGTCGCGACGGCGTCCTGGCTGTTCTTCGACTCGACACCGGCGAGGGCGTTGTAGACGATCGATTCAGCGAGGGACTTCTTGCCGTCGACGAGGATCTTGTTCACGAGCTGCGTGACGATCGGAGCGCCGTATACCGGGTCGTTGACGACGGGGCGCTTCGGGGCGGGGCCTTTACGAGGCATGGTGCTTAACCCTTCTTCGCGCCGTAGCGGCTACGAGCCTGCTTACGGTTCTTGACGGCCTGCGTGTCGAGAGCGCCACGCACGATCTTGTAACGCACACCGGGGAGGTCCTTCACACGACCGCCGCGCACGAGCACCATCGAGTGCTCCTGGAGGTTGTGGCCCTCGCCGGGGATGTACGCCGTGACCTCGGTCCCGTTCGACAGCTTCACACGGGCGACCTTGCGCATCGCCGAGTTGGGCTTCTTGGGGGTGGTCGTGTACACGCGCGTGCAGACGCCGCGCTGCTGCGGGTTCGCCTTCAGGGCGGGAGCCTTGGTCTTTACGACCTTCGGGGTCCGTCCCTTGCGAACCAACTGCTGAATAGTTGGCACTTCTTCTCCTTGATGGTGCTGCACGGTGACAGCGAGCGTGTTCTCCGCCCGACGAAATCCGGAGATCGTGTCGGGTTCACGTCGACCCTCCGACGCGCCAGATGACTGTCACGTGTGGTGGGGGTATGCCGTGGGGGTGACCTGTTTGCAGGCCCGTCCCTGAGATGCGGCGTTCGCTGCCCGTATCGAACCCGTGGACACGGAGCGGAGAACCGCTTCGCACCCGAGGCACGTCACATGGCGCGCGCGAACGCACACCCGCCCATGATACGCCGGGGTTCGGTGTGGGGTCAAACGAAGACGATGGCCCTCACACGCCGGCAGCGAACACGAGGGCTACCAGGGCGGCGAGCAACACGACCACGAGCGCGACGATCGTCATGACGAGGGCGGCGAGGCGGCGACGCGCTCGCGCGCGCAGGGAGCGGCGGATGCCCGAGGCATCCGGAATCGCCTCGTGCAGGGTTCGCTCGCCTGCGGCGGCGCGCTCACTCGTGGCGGCGCGGTCATCCCGGACGGCCGCGCTCTGCCCCTTGCGCGAGCCGCGTACGGGCGCCGCGACACGGCTGGGGTAGGCCGCGCCCGCAATGGCCGCCGGACTGACCGCGCTCGCTAGCGCCGGGTCGCTCCGGCGGTGCGGACCCCGGTGGACGATGACGGTGTCGTCCGCGTGATCCGTGTCGGCGAGCGCCACCGGATCGGGCGGTGCCGGCACGCGGGAAAGACGCACGGTCGTGTCGCCCCCGGGCACCTCTTCGCCGACGTCGCCCCGCGAACCCGGCCCGCCCAGCGGGTTCGGCTCGGGGGTATCGGTCACTCGCCCTCCCGGCGCAGGCCGAACTCAGCGTCGCCGAGCAGGAACCGCGGGGTCAGGCGCTCGGGCAAGCCCGCCGCGGCGTCCTTCTCTGCGCCGTCCTGACCGATCAGGATCACGCCGTTGGTCGAATCGAGGTCTACGATCATCCATCCGTCGGGCGTCAGCTCCATGCGCGCGTGCGTCTTCGAGACCGTCCGCGTCTCGTCCTGGATGGCGATGAGCTGCACATCGCCGTCTTCGGGCTCACGGTGCGGTCGACGGCCGATGATGACGACATCCGCCGTCAGCGGGATCGGCGCGCCGAGGGCCGGCACGAGGGTCCAGACCGTCCGACGACGCGCCACGACGATCGTCTCGTCGAACGATTCGTCGGGCTCGTCGTTCCGGGGGATCTCCGGGCGTTTGTGCTGCGCGGACACCGACGTGCGCGCCGAACGAGGCGCACCGGATGTCGGGGCCCCCTGGACCGCGGAGACCTCCGCCGAGGACTCGTAGGTCAACTCGGTCGACCCGAGGAACGGTTGGAAGGAAGCCGAACGGACGGCGCCCGATGCGGCGGGAGCCCAGGGTTCGTTCGACGCCCGCGCTGAGACGGGGGGCTCGGCTTGCGGCCGCGACCCCTCGGTGTCGTCGATATCTTCGGGAGAGAACGAGGGCCGCGATTCCGGCGCTCCGTGAGGCCCGGAAGTCCCGTGCAAGAACCCTCGGACCGGCACATCGGTGGCCGCCGTGTCCGTCCGTCCCGCGAAGGCGGCTGGGGTCGTCTGCATCGTGGATCGGAAGGTGGGGACCGGGGGCAGCGGCGCCGACCCTCGTGCGATTTCGACGGGCATCAGGGGCGCTCCACCGCGTCCGACCGGAACCGGGACGACCGAGGGATACCCATCGATCGTCGGCGGCGCGGGCCGCGGCGGCACATCGGGACCGCCCGCCGGTCCGTGGGCTCCGAACACCGAGGCGAGCGCTGCGCCACCCGCGGGAGCGGCCGGGGGCGCGGGAGTCGGTGCTTCCGGGGCCTGCCAACCGTCGTCCGCGCTGGAGCGACGTCGCGTCGGGGATGCGACAGCGTTTCCGGACAGCCACCGCGCAGATCCCCAGCCGATGATGCTCGCCCACACCGGGAACAGGAGCGCGCCGAGCACCGTCATGCCCGTCCCCAGCCCGAACGACCGGTTGATGCGCTGCAGGGCGATCACCGCCACGACGAAGAACGCGCAGGTGCCGAGCACGGGCACCACCAGGAGCAGCACGAGCCATCCGGAGAGGCCGCCGAGGCGAAGGAGGACGACGGTGTTGAGAATCGGTACCCACGCCTGCCAGGACGCCTCGCCCGCCTTGCGGAAGACGGCGGAGAGACTGAGAGCCACCCAGATATAGAGAACGAGCGCGACGACCAGCGAGGTCGTGATGAGTTCGGTGGTGTTCATGATGGGCGCGAGCCGCCGTCGCGGCGCCGCGTTCTCCTCTCCTGACGACGTGGAGCGCCCGAGGGGGCGCTCTTCGGCGAGATCTCCCGGGTGAACGATCTCAACGATACGGCTGCGATGACGGAACGCCATACGCTCTCTCGAGCCGAGAAAAGGCGACGCTCTTCCTCGACGATGCGCCAGAACTCGTCCGACTCCGCCGGCGTGACGGCATCCATCGCGAAAACGGCACGATCCGCGCGATCCGCCAGCAGAAGAGCACGGGGTGTGGCGTACTCCGACGCCGTCTCCTCCCGCGTCTGCGTGCGGGGGGCGACACGCCCGTGGTCGACGGCCGCATCGACGTATTCCTCCCAGCCCGCGACGACGCGAGCCGTCGGGTCATCCCCGCGGCGGCGGCTTCGGCGCCGGAGCGCCTTTGCCGCGACGACGACAGCGAACGGGCCGAGAAGAAGCGCGGCGAGCACCAGGACGATGCCGGAGATGCGCAGCACCCCCCACAGCCCGGTGAGGTCTGCGGGGGCGTCGTCGTCGCGGACATCGCTCGCGGGCGCGTCCTGCTGCACGGGATCCGGAGGAACGACCTCCTCGGCATTCTCGGGACGCACTTCGGTCTCGTTCTGCGGGTCTCGCTGCAGGGTCAGATCGGTCTGCGGGGCAACCGTGCTCTGCGGCGTGACGTCGATCGCGACCCAGTCACCCGCATCCGACTGCACCTCGGTCCAGGCGACGATGTCGCCCCCGCGACACGCACCGGCGTCGCAGGTGCGCAGCCCGTCGTCCGACGCCAACCGCGCCCCGACCACGACGCGCGCGGGAAATCCGAGTTCTCGAGCGATGAGCGCCACGGCCACCGAGAACTGCTCGTCGTCGCCAACGGCCGCGACGAGCGGCAGGTCGGCGTCGCCCACCTCCGCTTCACGGTCGAGCAGGGCGCGGAACAGGGCGTCGATCCGAGCGAGCGAATGCCCCGATGCGCTCGACTCGAACGCGTACCCCGGGATCTCCGTCAACCACGTCGGCGGCGACTCGGGATCGACCGATACGGCGTGCGAAAGGTAGCCCCTCTCGCGGAGCAGCTCGACGAGACCCGCGAGGGCCGCGCCGCCGCTTCCCTCGACATGCTCGGCAACCCAGCGCTGCAGGGACTCGGGTGGCTCGACCGCGCCGGCCGGTGTCCCAGGAGCGCCGATGAGACCCAGATCGACCGTCTGCGGTGCCACGGCGGTGACCGCGTAGACGTCGCCCGCCCGCACACCACCCTCGGAGACCTGAACCCCTCCCCAGGCTTCGCTGCTGTAGTAGAACGAATCGGCGAGCGCACTGGAGCGCGTGCCCCCGAAGTCGATCGACTGCACCCGTCCGAGCGTCGGCAACCAGATACCCGTGAGCTGCCCGATGCGGATGTCCGCGGTCACCGGTATGCCCTCGCCCGCGTCGAGCCGGGCCGGCACCCGCAGATAACGACCGGCGTCGACCGCGCCGCGTGGGTCGACGGCGCGAAACGTCTCGCCGTCGTAGTACGAGAGCGTCGCGAGCCGCACCCTCGTCGCGTGGCTTCCGCCATCATCCGCGGACACACCGTCGCCCGCGTCCACACGGAACAGGACCGCATCGGTCCGGGGCGCGGTGAAGTTCGTGCGGTACTCCGTGAGCGGGCTGATCGCGCTCGTCAGGGCGGTCTCGGGACCGACGCCCGAACGCAGGACCGTGCGCTCGGCACCCTGAGCGACAGCCGGCACGATGGCGGCCGCGGCGACGACGGATACCGCGATCATGGCGGCACCGAGAGCCATCCGGCGAGCATCGGATGCTCCGCGCGAACGCGACAGTCGCACTCCGCTCGCGGAGGCGGCGCGGCGAAGCGCACGTGAGCGCTCGGCGTATGTCTGCCACGAGAGCCAGACGAGGCTCGCGACCAGGCTGAGCGCCCCGATCAGCGTTTCGACCGGCGCGGCGAGTGTGATGGGCCCGATCTCGAGCGGCGCACTCACGCTCGTCCGGCCGAAGAGAAGCCCGAAGGCCACCATCCCCAACCCCACGAGCACCGCCAGCGCCGAGGTCGGCGGACGCCGCCACGCGAGGAGCAGGGCGGCGGTGATTCCGAAGAGGAAGACGATCAGGGCGGGAACGAGCAGGTTCCGATACGCGCCGGCGGGAAGTTGGACCGTGAGCAGGTCCTTCCACGCCGTGATGCTCCCGAACAGCACCTCGCCGAGCCCCGTGACGGCCTCGGGGAGGGAGGTCATCCGCGACGGCACGGCGACCGGGACGCCGAGCACCATCAGGCTGCCGAAAGCCACGAGCCCCGTGAGCCATCCGGGCCAGCGGAGCGCGCGCGCCGTGGTCGCGATCGCCGCACCGACCACGGCGGCAGCCAGCACGAGAATCAGGAAGGCCGGAGAGCGATAGATCGGCCACGCGGCGACGGCCGCCAGCACCGTGATGGTGGCGACGTACAGGCTGCCCGCGGCGATACGCGCACCGGATCGCGTTCCCCTCCCCCGCCGCAGCGGCCGACCCACGTGTGCCGTCATGCGCCGGCTCCGCGCAGCATCAGGCTCGCAAGATCGTCGAGCACGCCGATGGTGAGGATCGTGAAACCGCCCACGCCCTGCATCCGCGGGTGCGCGCGCTCGTCACACACCACGGCGATCACCGCGGTGTCGGCGGGAAAGGCCAGGGCCGCGCGACGCAGCGTCGACGTCGTGACGCGTGACCCGCAGACGACGATGGCGATCGACAGGTCGTTCTTGGCCTCCGCCGTCAGCCGGCAGATACCCTCGAGCGGCATCGTGTTCTCGAGGGCTTCGACGGTGCAGAATCCGTCGAGCAGGGCGCGCGGCGACGCCGCCGAGATGTCCCGGATGGCCCGCAAGCGGCCACGCACGACGCGCGGGATCTCCGCCCCCGTCACGACGTCCAGGTCGCGTCCGTCGCGCACCGCCTGCACACCCAGCGAAGCGGCGGCACTGACAGCGAGCTCGAACTCGTCGGCGTCGGTGAACTCCTTCTCCGAGAGGCCGAGCACCACCGCCATCCGGGATCGACGCGACTCTTCGAATTGCCGCACCATGAGCTGACCGGTCTTGGCCGTGGACTTCCAGTGGATCTGCCGGCGCGCATCTCCCGGCGCGTACTCGCGGATCGCATGGAACGACATGTCCGCGTCGACGAGGCGGCGGGTCGGCTGTCCCTCGAGGTCGCGCACGAGACCCGCGCTCGTGGACGGCACCGCGACGGTTCGGGGATGCACATACACGCGACGGACGTCGTCCCAGGCGCGTTCGCGGCGGAGGAGCCCGACGGGGTCCGTGCGGACGGCGGTGGGCGGCCCGACCGTGATGATCCCCCGACGCAGGGCCGGGATCGTCAACGGCTGAGCGACGAAGTGCCCGGCGCGCATGAGGGGTACGCCCAGCTCCACCAGCCCGTCGCCGACGGGCAGATCGAGGCGGCCCGGCAGTGCCGTCGAGCGACCGCGATTTCGGATGACGATCTCGCCCGTCAGTTCGCCGCCCACGACGACCCGCTCGTGGGCGAGGCGCACCACGACGTCGTAGGCGCGTGCGCCGAACAGGAAGGGCACGCAGAGCGCGAGCATCACGAGGGATGCGAAGCCGGCGACCAGCCACTCGACCCACCCGAAAGCGGCGCCGAAACCGAGCCCGAGTGTGGCCGACGCCAGCACGAGCCAGCCCGCGGGCATGACCGAGCCGCCCGCGCGGTCCGCGACGGCACGGGCACCGGCCCCGACCGCGCGCGCCGCCGTCACGATCCACACGCCGGCGCGCGCGCCGCGCTCACCCCGCGCGGTCGTCGTGACTCGTGTGCGCGCCGATGGCCCGGACGACGCCGACGTCCGGGTGGCAGGTGCCTCGTCGCTTACGGTCATCCGGGCTCACGCTGGGTCGGCGGGGGGACGTCGAGCAGCACCTGCCCGATCACGGATTCGGGGCTGACCCCGTCGAACTCGGCCTCGGGGTGCAGGATCAGGCGGTGCGAGAGCACCGCGACCGCGAGCGACTTGACATCGTCGGGTGTGACGTAGGTGCGCCCCCGAGACGCCGCCCGTGTCTTGCTGACATGCGTCAGACCGAGTGCGCCGCGAATGCTGACGCCCAGGCGAACCTGGTCAGCCGAGCGGGTCGCATCGACGAGGCGCGCGATGTAGTCGAGCACCAGCGCGTCGATGTACACCTCTTTCGCGATGTCGGACATCCCGATGAGTGCCTGCGGCGCGACGATCGCCGTCAGCTCGGAGGTCGGGACGGCGGCGCCGCTCAGGATGCGGACGGTCGAGGCGTGGTCGGGGTAGCCGAGCGACGTCTTCAGCAGGAACCGGTCGAGCTGTGCCTCGGGGAGGCGGTACGTGCCGGCCTGCTCGACGGGGTTCTGCGTCGCGATCACGAGGAAGGGATCGCCGACCGGACGGCTGATCCCATCGATCGTGACGCTGCCCTCTTCCATCACCTCGAGCAGGGCGGACTGAGTCTTGGGGCTCGCGCGGTTGATCTCGTCGGCCAGCACGATGTTCGCGAACACGGGGCCGGCGTGAAACTCGAAGGCGCCCGTCTTCTGGTCGTAGACGGTGATGCCCGTGATGTCGCCCGGCAACAGATCCGGGGTGAACTGGATGCGGGTGTTGGTGCCCTGCACCGACTGACCGAGCGCCCGCGCGAGCGATGTCTTGCCCGTGCCCGGAACATCCTCCAGCAGAACGTGGCCGTCGCTGATCATCGCGGTGAGCACGAGCTCGACGACGTGGCGCTTGCCGAGCACCGCCCGCTCGACGTTGTCGGCGAGCTGCGAGAAGGTCTGCGCGAACCATGTCGCCTGGTCCGGGGTCACGGTCATGAGATCAGACTCTTTCTTCGGGATCGGGTGTCGAGGATCATGCCGCGGGCTCCGCAGCTCCGGAATCGACGGGCGGGGGGTCAGCGGGTGTCTCGGGAACCGGGACGGGATTGTTCGGGGTGCAGGCGCCGCCGAAGGTGCCCGAGGCGGGGGCGAGGCCCCAGCCCTGCCCGTCCCAGGAAGCCGTGACTCCGATGTCCTCGACCGAGACAGCGCCCCGCGGGACGATTCCCGTCTCGGGATCGAACGGAAGCGGGACGCCATCCGCATCGCGGAATACAGCCGAGCCGTAGGCGAAGTCGATCTGGGCGAGAGAGCCGGGTCGACGAGCCCGTCGGTGCGATCTGACTGCCCCCGACACAGGTGTCTGCCCCGACCTGCCACGCGGCCTGAACCTGGAAGGGCGCGCTGCCCGCGGCCGGGATGACGGCAGCCCACTCGCTCGATGTGCCCCACTGCGTGTGCGTGTAGCGCACGCGGATCCCGGGGTCGGCGTCGAAGACCGGGTTCGGCGGGGCGCCCTCGAACTGCGGGACATTGAGGGTCGGTGCATCCTCGGTCGACGTCGGCAGATCCCGGATGACCCGACCGGGCGCCGTCCGTCTCGACATCCGGCGTCGGCGACACCTCGAAGGTGTAGCCCTGCGGCGGCGCGGTGCTCTGCACCGCGCGCACCGACTGTTGCACGGACGCCGATCCGAAGGTTTCGCCCGCGAAGCGTGACACGGCGCACGCGGTGAAGGCGTACTCCAACCCATCCGGCACGGTGAAGACGGCCGACCCGTCCGCGCTGGTCGGCGAGCACGTCTGGTCGGCGCGCGAAACGCCCAGTCGCAGCGTCGAGCGATCGCCACCGGACGCGGCGGCGGCCTGCGCGCTGATCGTCGAGGTGCCGTCGCCATTGGCTGTCGACGTCAGCGACAGCGAGATGCCGGTCGGCGCTCCGATGCCGTTCGCCTGGATCGCGACAGCCGCGCCCGACGCGGTGCCGGTGAGCCCGGGCGGCAGGGGGAAGAGGGACTGCGGAGTGATGACGACGGTCGTCGACGTGTCGAGCCTGACTCGGAAGGACGGCACCGTGAGTGTGTCACGACTGCTTCGGCAGGTCGACCACCACGGTCTCGCCGCCAGCGCCGGCGATCTGCACGGAGCCGGTCTTCGCCTGATCGATCCCCTCGATCGTGAGGCCGATGAGCCCGCCCTCTCCCCGGTGACGACCGGGGCCCAGGTGACCGACCGCGGGGCCGCGGGCGTGTCGTACGCCCACGCGACCGTGCTGACGCTCGTCCGAAGACTCGCCGATCGCGTTGACGGCGACGACCTCGTACGTTCGTTCAGCGCCATTCGGTGCGGCGATGCTCGGGCAGATCCCCTCGATCGAACAGGTAGCGACGACCGATCCAGACGCCGCCCCGGTTTCCGCTCCGGATGCCGAGGAACGCACGACGAACTCGCTCAGCGCGGGGTACGCCTGGTTCGCGGCGCCCGGGTCGACCCGCAGCGTCACCGCGCCGTCGGCGTAGGCGACCTGGCGGACGCTCGTCGGCGCCTGCGGATACCCCTGCAGATCGAGCAGCAGGGCACCGTCGCGCCCGCCGCCCGTGGTGCGTCCCTGCGCGTCGCGCAGAGTGAAGGATGCCGTGCACGTCGCGCCCGGGGCATCCTCGGTCCATTGGGCGAGCACGGTTGCGGCGGACGCGACCGAGAATGTCACGCCCACGCACGCGCCCGTCGCCGCGACGCCGACGACCTCGAGCGGCGTGGTCCCGGCAGCGGGTTGACCCGCCGGCCGCCCCGACCACGGGGATCACACACGAGGATCCGCCGGCTTTGGGCACGCTGCTGGGCGAGCGTTCCCCCGACGGGCGCGCCAAGGGCACCGGGCCGACGCGCAGCAGCAAACGCACTGGGTCGACTCCCGTGTGGCTCGTGATCGACACGGTGATCGCTTCCTGCGTACCGGGCACGAGCACGGTCGGCGCCCGTTATCGTCAGCCGTCCGTCTTCCGCCTCGATCACGAACGACGACCCGGTGTACTCGACGGCGTAGGCGATCCGGTCCCACTCGGCGCGCCCTTGCCAGCTCGTGAGCGTCCGCAGATCGAAGTCGGCGCTGGATCCGGGGGCGATCGTCAACGCGCCGCCGCGCAGCTGAGGCTGGGGCGCGACCGCGAGCACGCGGATCGGGATGGCGATGACGCTCCACTCCTGCGTGCCCGCCAACCGCACCGGCACGTAACAGGCATCCGCCCACGGCGCGGCCAAACCCGCCCTCGTAGCGGACCGTCGTGCCCGAGACCAGTTCGCAGGTTCCCTGCGGCCGCGCACCCGAAGCCGCGACATCGGGCGACACCTGCAGCCTCGTGCCATCCGGGACGGGAACGAGTGCGGCAACGTCGATGTTCTTCGACCGCCCCTCGGTCACTTCCTGCGCGCCCGCTCCGCCGCGCAGGGCGAGCTTGACATCGCGCTCGCCGGGGATGCGGAGGAATCCGTAGGTGGTGACCGGACCGGATGCGCCCTCACCGCTGAGTTCGAAGGCGACGATTCGACTCGACAGCGGGAGGGGTCCCGAGATCGTCGTGCCGTCGACCTCGAGATCGGTCGGCGCTCCCCAGAGGGAGAGGGTCAGCCGCCAGATCTCGCCGCCCGTCCAACGCACCTTGCCCGAGACCACGTCGACGCCCCCCACAAGATCGTCCCGGGTCTCGGCGGTCAGCACGGTGTCGGCGACGACGGGGTAGTCGGGCACCGCCTCGCGGACGATCCGGACCACCACCAGACCGCTCGCGGTGTTGCCGGAGTCGCTCTCGACGTCGTACAAGAACGACATCGTCCCCGGCTCGGAGCTTGCCGTCACGGCGATCGTGGCCTCGTCTACCGTGCTGACGAGACTCTCGAGGCGCTCATACTCTTCGCTCGGCGAACCGTCCTCGAGGGTGGGCGGCAGGTCGGGTTGGACGCCCGTCACGCGGAGCGTGCCGCCGGTCGGGTCGATGTCGTTGGCGAGCGGACTCACCTCGATGACGTTCTGCGTTCCCGCCTGCACCTGGACGTAGTCGGTGAACGTCACGGGACTGGGGTTCGACTGGCCGTCGAGAACGCCGACGCGGACGGTGCCGATGCCCGTCGCGCCCGAGGCATCCACCACGCGGTACTGGAACGAGACCTGTCCCCGAAAACCGGCAACGCTGGAGTAGACGATGGATGTGCCATCCGCCGAAACGGATGCGGCCCCGGAATCCGGCTGGGTGAGCACCGCGTCCAGGGCGACCGCGTCGCCGTCGGGGTCGACGCCGAAGGAGTCGAACGGGACGGTCGTGGTCTGACCGCTCAGCGCACGACCCTCGAGGGTCTCGGGGAGCGGATCGCGGTTGGCATCGTCGGACTGGACGGTTATGCGCACCTCGGCCGTGTCGGTCAGGGCGGGCGCGCCCGTCGCGTACACGCCGTACTGCACGACGTACTCGCCGGGTGTTTCGGGGGCGAGATAGCGCAGCACTCCACCCGAGGCGAAGGCGAGACCCTCGGAGGTCGAGGAAACGACCGCGGCCGGGTTGAGCGTCAGACCCGACCCCGACGGGGCGACATCGTTCGTGAGCACCGGGATGTCGACCTGCGCGCCCTGTCTGACGACGACGGAGTCGCCGACGGCGATGGGCGCCAGCTCGGGCGCAGGAGGCAACAGATAGATCGTCGCCTCGCCGACGACGCGAGCCCCGGCATCCGCCGTTCCATCGCTCACGACGTACGAGACGGTGCCGAGCCGGCCGGGATCGCCCGTGGCGGTCGTTCCCGAGACCCGCATCGAGTTCTGCCCGACGATGTCGACGCTGAGCGATGCTCCCGCGGCGATGCGGGGAACCGCGTCGCTCAGCAGCAGCACCCGACGGGTCGGATTCGAGACCGCCGCGAAGACATCGACGGTCGCGTCCTCGCGCGGGTGCACGAACGCGACGACGGGTGCCGTCGCGAGCTGCGCGGCCGCGTCGTCGGCGAGCAGGGTGATGCGGGCCGTGCCCGTAGACCTCGCTCGTGCCGTCGCCGACCGAGAAGCTCACCCGGTAGGTGCCGGGCTGCTCGGCCGTGATATCGAACGCGGTGCCGCCGGGGGTCGCGACGACGCTGGCGGGGGCGTCGTCGAGCACGCGCACCGCCGTGAGCGTCAGCTTCCCCGCCGTTCCGGTGACGTGCGGGGAGACATCGACCGTGAGACCCGCACCCACCGTGTCGACGACGGCGAAGGACTGGACCTGCAGGCGCGGCTGCGTCGAGACGCGGACCGACAGAGGCTTCGTCGCGACCGCCCCACGGGTATCGGCGACGGTGACCTGGAGCTCGATGAGTTGCGCCGCGCCCGACCCGTCGTCCGCGTGCTGGTAGACGACCTCGCCGGAGGGGGAAGCCGTCACCACACCCACCCCGGAGGGATTCTCGACCGAGAGCAAGAGCAGCGGATCGCCGTCGGGATCGACCCAACCGGTCAGCACCGGAACCGACACCGTGCCGCCCGTCGCGACCTCGGGCGTCGGCCACTCGGCCAGGCATCCGACGCTCCCACACCACTCCGGTGCGGCGTTCGCCGCGTCCGGTTCGACGGTGACCGCAACCGTCGTCGGCTCGGATCGGAGACCGTCGACGGCCGTACCGTCGGTGACGCGGTACGTGAACGATCCCGAGCCGCGCGCGCCGTCGGCGACCCGGACGGCGAGCCGCTGACCGCTGTCGATGATCGTGACCTCGCCAAGCCCTGGGTCAAGCCCGGTGACTGACACGGGATCGATGCTCAGCACGTCTTCGTTGGGATCGTGATCGTTCAACAGCACCGGCAGCACGACGAGCGCTCCCGCTCGCACGCCGAAGGCGTCCGGCTCGGCGACCGGGGGCTTCGGATCGAGGACGACCGGGGCTTCCTCCTGGGCATCTTCGATCGTCGGATCGACACGATGATCGAGCGACCAGTCCTGGCTCGTCGCCACCAGTTGGCCGTCGGGGAGAGTCCACACCCATCCGGAACGCGTCTCGTTCAACGCGACGACTCCCTCGCCGAGAAGGAAGGACGGTCGACGCTGGTCGTCCAATTCGAGGCCGGCGTAGTCGAGCACGGACTCCCCCGCGCTCGAGTTCCACAAGACGCCCCCGCCCGAGGGAGCCAACCAGGCCGCGTAGGTCGTGCCGTCGACCGTCACGGGTCGGGCGGGAGTGCCGAGCACCTCCTGCCCGGTGCCGAGCTCGCGGATCGCCGGCGCGCCGTTCACCTCCAGCCGCACCAAACGCGTCTCGTCCGCGAGGTACACCGCGTCGGCGGAGGTCGAGGGCCGGCTGATCACCCGACCGCTGAGGGTGTCGGTCTCGATCGGCTCGGCCGCATCCTTCCGCCACGCGACCCCCGTGTCGAGGTCGACGACGAACCACACCCCCGACGCCGCCGAGATCACCGGGGCGGTCGCATCGATCACGGCATCATCGACCCCACGAACCGAGCGGGTTCCGATGTCGTACCGCAGCACGGCGCCGCCCTGCTCCGAGTAGCTGTACAGGATGCCGGCATCATCGACCGCGATCGCGTCGGCCGCGTACTGCGGCCCCTCTTCGGACCCGTCGCCCGAGCCGTCGTCCGGATCCACCTGCGTCGGCGCGCTGTCGCTCAGGCGACCGACCCACACCGCGCCCGTGTCGGTGAGGTACGCCACGAAGTCGCCTGCGACGGAGACATCCGTCGTCCCCTCGGGAGTTGACGGCGAGTCCCGCAGAGCCTCATCGTCGAGGTCGATGGGAAGGGCCTCGTCGACCGGGGTCACCTTGCCATAACTCTCGGAGAAGAGGTACGGCCCCGAGCTGCCGCCCTGCGCGACGAACGTCGGATTCGCGACGGTCCGCACCGTGTCGAGCTCGCCGATCGCCGTGTTGACGCGCGCATACCGACGACCATCGCCCGTCTGCAGCGCCCAGACGGACGTGTCGACCGATGGGGTCTCGCGCGCATCGAGTCCGGGCCAGACGATGCCGATCCCGATGACGGTCGCGAGAGCGGCGATCGCGGCGAGGCCCGAGATCAGCCTGCGCCGACGCGGCATCAGAAGCCCCCGCCCCGAACAGGGCGCCGAGCGCACCCGCGATGACCGCAACCGCCACGACGACCGCCGCTCCCGCTATCCAGGGCCACTTGCGCGCAGGCGCCGCGGAGCTCGAAATATCGGTGTCCTCGTCACGCGCGAGGGCGGCGACGCCACGTCGGGACGGTGCCTTGCGCGTCGTGTCCTGGGGCACCCAGGGCCGCGCGGGACCGCGCAAACCGGCATCCGCGAAGTCGACGGATGCCGTGGGCGCCGCCCACTCGTCGACGGCGACCTCGAGCGGGGTCTGGTCGAGACCCAGCTCGGCCTGAACCGCACGCAGCGCCTCGCCGAACGGAAGCGCGCCCGCGTACCGCCGATCGGGATCGCGGTTCATCGCGGTGGCGAGCACCTCTTGCAGGATCCGGGAACGTCGGCGCGGGTCGAGCGGCGGGTAGTTCGCGTGCACGATGCGGCGTCGCAGGTGCTCACGCGTGTTCTGGCCCTTCTCGCGCCGCTCGAACGGGCTGTGCCCGGCGAGCAGCGAGTAGACCGTCGCGCCCAGCCCCCACACCTCGCTCGCGATCGTGCCCGACGTCTTCTCGGTGATCACCTCGGGCGCGCTCCAGGGCACACTCATCGCCAGCATCTCGTCGGCCTGGCTGCGGGCGAGCGACGACGAGATGCCGAAGTCGGCCAAGACGGGTGCGCCGAAGCTCGTCACGAGGATATTGCTCGGCTTGATGTCGCGGTGCTACGAGTGCCCGCGCGGTGCGCGGACTCCAGTGCGCTCGCCATCTTGACGCCGATCGCGAGAGCCTCGGCGACCGGGATCCGCTCGACGCGGTAGCGCTGCGAGAGCGAACCCGGGCAATACTCCATCACGATGTACGGACGACCCTCGGCCGAGACGCCCGCCTGGTAGACCGTCACGATCGACGGATGCGCGGACAGGTGCGCCAAGACATCCGCTTCCGAATTGAACATGCGCAGCAGGTCGGCGTCGCGCACATCGCTCGGCAGGACCTTCACGGCGACGTTGACGACGCGGCATGTCCTGCTCGTACAGGAACACGTCGGCGAAACCGCCCGGAGCCGAGCGGCCGCACATAGGTCAGGCCGGGCAGGATGGGAGGCGCGGACGGCAGCCGTTTGGCCACGTGCTGTCCCCCAGACTGCATACCCCGGCGGCACTCCTGAAAAGGATGCGTGCGCCGATGCCCTCAACCACCTGAGACGCTCACTGCCCCCGCACGGAGAACGCCGCCCTTGCGACCGCGAGGGGTGCACACATGCTAACAAAGTGCGGCCGCTGACTGGCCCGCCGATCCACATCCTCTGACGGCCACGGGGCGGAGGACCTACGCGTCTGGTCCCGGGGTCGGAAACGGCGGCATTCCGGGGTCGAATGGCGCATCAAGCGACTGCGACAGCTCGGCCAGCAGGGCATCGACCTGCGGCTCGACGTAGCGGGTGACGGCGGCCTGGATCCGCAGTCGATGGTGGAGCAGGATGGCGCAGACCTCGCGGCCGATCAGGTTGGCGTAATCATCGGCCAGCCCGACCTCTTGGCGCAGGGCGGCTTTCGCCGCGTCGGTCAGCGCGGGCAGGGCGGGAACCTCGGCGTCGACCTCTTGCGCCAACCCCGAGATCGTGAAGAGGAACGGTGCACCCGCGACGGGATCCGGATCCATCGGCAGACCCTCGTACTCGGGTTCGAGTCCTTCCGCCGGCCGATAGCTGCGCGCCCGATTACGGGCGGCCTGCTGATCGAGTTCGGCCTGCAGCATCGGCAGGTTGAGCGACGTATAGACGGCCACGGCCTGGTCGACGATCGCCTTGATCCGGGTGGACAGTCCGTGCTGCACCGCGTGCGGAACGTCCGAGCCGAGCCCCGCCGCCGACAGCACAGGAGATCCGAAACAGCGTCGACAGGGAGCGACCCTGCCGCGGTGGGTGGAGGGCTCCCAGCGCGGGAGCCAGCGCAGCCAGGCATCGACCGCCCCGCTGACCTGCGTCTCCAAAGACCGCTCCACGGGACCAACGGTAGTACCGGGATGCCGCGACAGCACAGACATCCGCGCACCGGCGTGCTCGTGGCGCCCCGTCCGCCACGCCCATCCAGCACCGCTCCCCTGGCACAAAATGCGCTCTGCGGTCACTCTCAGGCTCGATTTCTGCCAGGCGAGCGGGTCAGTCCTCGTCGCGCTCCCAGGGCCAGCGGGCGCCGCCCGGGCCCGCGCGCACGATCGCGAGGGCGGATGCCGCGGCCACGACGCCGGCAACGCCCACCACGAGAGCGGGCCACGACACGGCAAGGCCTGCCGCAACTCCCAGCGCCAGCAGCGGGTCGGCGCCCGCGAAAAACGCCCCGAACGCAACCCCCACCACGTACCCGGCCGCTGCGGCGATGCCGGAAAGCACCGCCGCGCCAGTGCCCGCCCGGGCGTGCAGCCCCGGATAGCAGACGGCCGAGAAGCCGACCGTCGCCAGGATCGTCCCGACGATGCCTGGCGCCTGCGAGAGCCCTGGCTCGGCGATCACCGCCTGATTCAGCATCAGGCTCGTGACGCCGAGACCGAAGACGAGCAGAGCGACGAACGCGACCGCGGTGAACGCCAGGATCGTCAGCGGGCGCCGCCGATCGGCCGCGCCCGCCTCATCCATGTCTAGCCCTGGGCGGACCGTGCGAGTGTGGGACCGGCCTCGAGCGTCCGCTCGTACTCGCGCTGTGCTTCGAGGTTCAGCTCGCTCATGCGGCGACCGCGCGCTGCGACCCACGCCCCGAACCAGATCGTGAGCTCACGGCCGATGACGAAGGCGGCGAAGGCGAGAGGTGCGACCAGCTGCGCCTCGACGAGGTCCGCGCCCTCACTCCGGGTGAGCTGCCAGAACGGTGCCTGGAAGAGCTGACCGACCAGGTGTGCGCCATACGCGACGAACCCGATGAGCAGACCCCAGACGACCCAGTGCGCCCAACGTCCGCGGTTGATGATCGCACCGAGCAGCCAGAAACCGATGAAGAAGACGGCGGTCGTGATCCACAGCCACCACGAGGTGAGGGCTTCGATCGCGGAGTCGGCAACCGTGTCGAATGTGAGCGATCGATCGATCAAGCCGATGACGAGGGCGGCACCCAGATACAGCACGGCGAAGCTGACGGCCGCGAGCAGACCGATCAGGCCGGCCGCGGCGCGGTTGCCACGCGGGCGGGGCGGCTCGGGGGCCTGCACGAAGATCGGCTGGGGGCTGGCGAAAGCGGCCGGGGCTGCGGCGGCCGGGGCGACGTAAGCCTCGGTAGCGGGCTCGCTCGGCGTCACCGGGGCAGGCGAGGCCAGCGGGGCGGCGAGACCGGAGGATGCGTAAGCCGTCGTCGGAGCATCGGAGCCGGACGCGTACGAGGTGGTCGGCGCATCCGCGTCGGATGTGGTTGCAACGCGGGGTTCGACCGCGGGCTCGGCGGTTGTCGCATCGGACGAGTCGGGTGTCGCCGCGTATGCGTAGTCGATGCTTCGCCACACGATTCGACCGTAGTCGATGTCTTCGCCACGCGATGTCGATTCGCCACGCGATGTCGATTCGCCACGCGATGTCGTCGGAGTGACGTCGCGCTGAGCGGCTTCGGCGTCTGCCAGGCCCTGCGTGCGCGCGGCCCACGACGTCATCCACCGGCCGCGGGTCCTCGACGGGTGCGCCGGGCTCCTTGCTGGCGTCGCTCATGGGTGGTGCTCCTCGCGCAGGGACGGTCTACCCGACCGATCTCTGCGGGGCGCTCCCCGCGGGCCTCAGGCTACCCGGTGTCGCGGCGAGGCCGGGCAGGCATGCCGTCGTGTGTCGGATGCCGGTCGCGCTCCGTCTGCGAGCTACGGCCACACGCGCGCTTCGGTGCTCGCCTGGTCGAACGGGGGTCCCGGGAAGGTGCGGACGACGGCGAGCCACCGTCCGCCTCTCAGCACGTGCGACTCGGCGGCGGAGGCATCACCCGCCGGAAGATCGCAGCGGACGCCGTCTTCGAGGGATGTACACACGAATCCCGTCGCGGGCAGGACGTTCTGCGCTGTCTCCACGGCGGAGGCACTGACGTCGGCAACCGTGACCGTGGCCGTGCCCGTGCCATCCGTCCAGGTGCAGCCGAGCGTGACCTGCGCGCCGAGCGCCTCCGGTAATCCCGACACGGAAGACGGCGGGTATTCGATCGACTCGTCGAGGGATGTCCCCGTGGCGGCTTTGAGCTGATCCCACAGCGCCCTCGAGTAGAGGTCTCCGCACGTTTTGGGCGCACCGGCGCGCGTCGTCATTCACCGGCGGTTGCACGGTCTCGGTCGGGGATGGGGACGGATCGGGAACCGTGACCACGGGCTGCGGATTCAGGGCCCTGTCTACGACATCCCCCGTCCATGCGAGCACCACAGGCGTCATGGGTGCGGCGAGCCACACGAGACCCGCGACTACCGCGACGCTGACGACACCGACGAACCACGCGAACGCCGTGTTGCGTCCCCCGATCTTCGCCACCCGCCGTCTCCTGTCGCGCTTCCCCTCTGCCCCCGGACATCCCGCGCCCAGGTTAAGCCTCCGCCGTGACGTAGCCCGTTAGCAACGCGGCGCACCACGCGACGAACGGGTAGCTCGCGTGTGGAACGGAGGCACGAAAAAGGGGCCCGCCGAAGCGGACCCCTTTTTCTGGCACTACTTAGTTGTAGGTACCGGGCGTGAAGTCGTCCGTCGAGAAGCTGTCGAAATCGACGAAGCCGAGGTCGGCTTCGGAGTAGACACCGTCGGACGCGAATACCCGGTTGGGGTAGCGCTCGCTTTCGCCTCTTCCGTCGCCTCGACGACCACGTTGCGGTACTTGCCGAGGCCCGTACCGGCGGGGATGAGCTTTCCGATGATGACGTTTTCCTTCAGTCCCATCAGCGGGTCGCTCTTGCCCTGCATGGCCGCTTCGGTAAGCACGCGGGTCGTCTCCTGGAACGAGGCGGCCGACAGCCACGACTCGGTCGCCAGCGACGCCTTGGTGATACCCATCAGCTCCGGACGTCCCGACGCCGGGGCGCTTGCCCTCGCCGACCGTCGGCGGTTGATGTCGATGAAGCGACACGGTCAACGAGCTCACCGGGCAGCAGTCTCGGTGTCACCGTGGTCGACCACGGTGACCTTGCGCAGCATCTGGCGAACGATGACCTCAATGTGCTTGTCGTGAATCGGCACACCCTGCGAGCGGTACACGCCCTGGACACCGTTGACGAGGTGCTTCTGCACCTCGCGGACACCGTGGACTCGCATGATGTCCTTCGGGTCACGGTACCGACGTGCAGCTGCCTCGCCGACTTCGACGTGCTCGCCGTCCTCGATGAGGAGGGTCGCGCGACGCAGGATCGGGTAGACCATGGGCTCGTCGCCGTCATCGGGCGTGAGGATCATCTTCTTCGACTCGGTCGGTGTCTTCGATCGTGATCCGACCAGCGGCCTCTGCGATAGGCCTTGCACCCTTGGGGGTACGAGCCTCGAAGAGTTCCGGCACGCGGGGTAGACCCTGCGTGATGTCATCGGCCGAAGCCACACCACCAGTGTGGAAGGTACGCATCGTCAGCTGGGTACCGGGCTCACCGATCGACTGGGCCGCAATGATACCGACAGCCTCGCCGATGTCGACGAGCAGTCCGGTTGCGAGCGAGCGGCCGTAGCAGATAGCACACACACCAACGGCGGAGTCACAGGTGAGGACCGACCGCACCTTGATCGACTCGACACCGCAGTCGATGAGGCGCTCGATGAGCACGTCTCCAACATCGTCTCCGGCCGAGGCGATCACGGCGCCCTTGTCGTCGGCGACGTCCGACGCAAGGCTGCGTGCGTACACCGAGTTCTCAACGTTGTCATCACGCATCGACGTGCCATCCGCGTCGGGGGCGGCGATCGGTATGTCGAGGCCCTTGCCGGTGCCACAGTCGTTCTCGCGGATGATGACGTCCTGCGAGACGTCCACCAGACGACGGGTCAGGTATCCCGAGTCGGCGGTACGCAGTGCGGTGTCAGCGAGACCCTTACGGGTACCGTGCGTCGCGATGAAGTACTCGGCGACCGACAGACCCTCGCGGTACGACGAGATGATCGGACGCGGAATGATCTCACCCTTGGGGTTGTTCACCAGGCCACGCATACCGGCGATGTTGCGGATCTGCATCCAGTTACCACGAGCACCGGAGGACACCATGCGGTTGATGTTGTTGTCGGCGGGGAAGTTCTCGCGCATCGCGACCTGCACCTCGTCGGTGGCCTTGGTCCAGATGTCGATGAGTTCCTTGCGGCGAGCGGAGTCGTCGATGAAGCCCATGTCGAAGTCGTCCTGGACCTTCGCTGCATCCTTCTCGTAACGTCCCACGATCTCCGCCTTGTTCGGCGGCGTGACGATGTCGGAGAGGGCAACCGTGACACCCGAACGGGTAGCCCAGTAGAAACCGGCGTCCTTGATGCGGTCCAGCGTCGCCGCAACCTCGGCCGGGTACTCCTCGGCGAGCTTGTTGACGATCTGCGACAGCTTGTTCTTGTCGGCGACGTCGCGCACGAAGGGGTAGCCCGTCGGGAGGGTCTCGTTGAAGATCGCCTGTCCGAGCGAGGACTCCACCAGCCCGTGACGCTCGTAACCCTCGGGCGCTTCGCCCTCGAGGAACGACAGTCCCGGGATGCGGATGCGCACGACGGCCTGCAGATCGAGGGTTCCCTCGTCCTTGGCCAGGATCGCCTCGGAGACCGAACCGAACGCGCGTCCCTCGCCAGCCGCACCCTTCTTGACCGTGGTCAGGTGGTGGAGGCCGATGATCATGTCCTGCGAAGGCAGGGTGACCGGGCGACCGTCGGAGGGCTTCAGGATGTTGTTCGACGCGAGCATCAGGATGCGCGCCTCGGCCTGAGCCTCAACCGACAGCGGAAGGTGGACGGCCATCTGGTCACCGTCGAAGTCCGCGTTGAACGCGGCACAGACGAGCGGGTGCAGCTGGATCGCCTTGCCCTCCACGAGCTGCGGCTCGAACGCCTGGATACCCAGGCGGTGGAGCGTGGGCGCGCGGTTGAGCAGCACGGGGCGCTCGCGGATGATCTCTTCCAGCACGTCCCAGACCTCGGGGCGCGTGCGCTCGACGGCGCGCTTGGCGGCCTTGATGTTCTGCGAGTGACCGAGGTCGATCAGGCGCTTGATGACGAACGGCTTGAAGAGCTCCAGAGCCATCTGCTTGGGCAAACCACACTGGTGCAGCTTCAGCTGCGGTCCGACGACGATGACCGAACGGCCCGAGTAGTCGACGCGCTTGCCGAGCAGGTTCTGACGGAATCGACCCTGCTTACCCTTCAGCATGTCGCTGAGGGACTTGAGGGCACGGTTACCCGTACCCGTCACGGGGCGACCACGGCGACCGTTGTCGAACAGTGCGTCGACGGCCTCCTGCAGCATGCGCTTTTCGTTGTTGACGATGATCTCGGGGGCACCGAGGTCGATCAGGCGACGGAGGCGGTTGTTGCGGTTGATCACGCGACGGTAGAGGTCGTTGAGATCGGATGTCGCGAAGCGGCCACCATCGAGCTGCACCATGGGGCGAAGCTCCGGCGGGATCACCGGGACGACGTCGAGCACCATCGCGGCGGGGCTCATGCCCGTCGAGAGGAACGCGTTGACGACCTTGAGGCGCTTGATCGCACGGATCTTGCGCTGCCCCTTGCCCTCCGAGATCTGCAGGTGCAGGTTCTCGGCTTCGGCGGCCAGGTCGAACGCCGCGAGGCGACGCTGGATCGACTCGGCGCCCATGTGGGCCTCGAAGTACAGGCTGTAGCGGTCCTGCAGCTCCTGGAAGACGTCGTCTTCGGGCTTGAGGTCGCCGACCTTGAGGCCCCGGAAGTCTTCCCAGACGCGCTCGAGACGGGTGATCTGCTCGTCGAAGCCCTTGCGGACCTGACCCATCTCCTTCTCGGCGGCGTCCTTGAGCTTCTTCTTCTGGTCGGCCTTGGCACCTTCGGCCTCGAGAGCTGCGAGCTCGGTCTCGAGGGTCTGCAGGCGCGTCGCGATGCGGGAGTCGCGCTGGTCGCCCAGCGTCTTCAGCTCGAGGCGAAGCTCGTTCTCGAGCTGCGGCATGTCGGCGTGACGAGCATCGTCGTCGACCGAGATGACCATGTAGGCCGCGAAGTAGATGACCTTCTCGAGGTCCTTCGGCGCCATGTCGAGCAGGTAGCCGAGGCGCGAGGGCACACCCTTGAAGTACCAGATGTGCGTGACGGGCGCGGCGAGCTCGATGTGGCCCATGCGCTCGCGACGGACCGAGGACTTGGTGACCTCGACGCCGCAGCGCTCGCAGACGATGCCCTTGAAGCGCACCCGCTTGTACTTGCCGCAGGCGCACTCCCAGTCACGGCTCGGTCCGAAGATCTGCTCTCCGAAGAGGCCGTCCTTCTCGGGCTTCAGCGTGCGGTAGTTGATGGTCTCGGGCTTCTTGACCTCGCCGAAGGACCAACGACGGATGTCGTCGGCGGTGGCGAGACCAATGCGAAGCTCGTCAAAAGTTGTTACGTCGAGCACGTGTTCTCCTGTGTCGAAATCTGTAAGTCAGTTATGAGTCGGGTCGTCTGTCGAAGGGTCAGATCTCGTCGATGGACGACGACTCGAACCGGCTGGAGATGTTGATGCCGAGCTCTTCCGCGGCGCGGAAAGCCTCGTCATCCGTGTCGCGGAGGTTGACCGCCGTGCCATCCGCCGAGAGGACCTCGACGTTCAGGCAGAGCGACTGCATCTCCTTGATGAGCACCTTGAAGGACTCGGGGATGCCGGGCTCCTGGATGTTCTCGCCCTTGACGATGGCCTCGTACACCTTGACGCGGCCGAGGATGTCGTCGGACTTGATCGTGAGGAGCTCCTGCAGTGCGTAGGCGGCGCCATAGGCCTCGAGGGCCCAGACCTCCATCTCACCGAATCGCTGACCACCGAACTGCGCCTTACCACCCAGCGGCTGCTGCGTGATCATCGAGTACGGGCCCGTCGAACGTGCGTGGATCTTGTCGTCGACGAGGTGGTGCAGCTTCAGGATGTACATGTACCCGACCGATACCGGTGCGGGGAACGGGTCGCCCGAGCGGCCGTCGAACAGAAGCGCCTTACCGGTGCCGTCGATCAGGCGGTCGCCGTCGCGGGTCGGCGTGGTGACATCGAGCAGACCCTGGATCTCGGCCTCGCTCGCACCGTCGAACACCGGTGTCGCGACCTTGGTGCCGGGCGCGGCTTCGAGAGCCTGTTCCGGGAGCTTCGCGGCCCACTCGGGGGTGCCCTCGACCTTCCAGCCCTGCTTCGCGATCCACCCGAGGTGGGTCTCGAGAACCTGACCGAAGTTCATGCGACCGGGGATACCGAGCGGGTTGAGCACGACGTCGACGGGGGTTCCATCGGCCATGAAGGGCATGTCTTCGACCGGAAGGATCTTCGCGATGACACCCTTGTTGCCGTGACGGCCGGCGAGCTTGTCACCCTCGGTGATCTTGCGCTTCTGGGCGATGTAGACCACAACGCGGCGGTTGACGCCCGAGCCGAGCTCGTCGTCGCCATCCTCGGCGTTGAACTCCTTGACGGCGATGATCGTGCCCTGCTCACCGTGGGGAACCTTCAGCGACGTGTCGCGAACCTCGCGGCTCTTCTCGTTGAAGATCGCGCGGAGCAGGCGCTCCTCGGCCGACAGCTCGGTCTCACCCTTCGGCGTGACCTTGCCGACGAGGATGTCGCCGGGGCGAACCTCGGCACCGATGCGGACGATGCCGCGCTCGTCGAGGTCCTTCAGCAGGTCGGGCGCGACGTTGGGGAGGTCACGGGTGATCTCTTCCTTGCCGAGCTTGGTGTCGCGCGAGTCGACCTCGTACTCCTCGATGTGGATAGACGAGAGGGTGTCGTCCTTCACCAGGTTCTGGTTCAGGATGATCGCGTCCTCGAAGTTGTGACCCTCCCAGGGCATGAACGCCACGAGCAGGTTCTTACCGAGAGCGAGCTCGCCATTCTCCGTCGCGGGGCCGTCGGCGATGACCGCACCGACCTCGACACGGTCGCCTGCCGAGACGATGACGCGCTGGTTGTAGCTCGTGCCCTGGTTGGAGCGGTCGAACTTGCGCAGGTAGTACTCCTGCGTTCCGCCCTCGTCGAGCTGGAGCGTGACGACATCCGCCGACACCTCGATGACGACACCGGCCTTCTCGGCCGTGACGACGTCACCCGCGTCGATGGCTGCGTAGCCCTCCATACCGGTACCGACCAGCGGCGAGTCGCTGCGGAGGAGCGGCACGGCCTGACGCTGCATGTTGGCACCCATGAGGGCGCGCTGTGCGTCGTCGTGCTCGAGGAAGGGGACGAGGGATGTTGCGACCGATACCATCTGGCGCGGCGAGACATCCATGTACCCGATCTCTTCGGGGTGGAAGAGGTCGACCTCGCCACCCTTCTTGCGGGCGAGCACGCGCTCTTCGACGAAGTGACCGTCGGCCTTGAGGGGCGCGTTGGCCTGGGCGACGATGAAGTCGTCCTCTTCGCTGGCCGTGAGGTAGTCGATCTGCTCGGTGACGAGACCGTCGACGACCTTGCGGTACGGGGTCTCGATGAAGCCGAAGGCGTTGATGCGCGCGAACGATGCGAGCGATCCGATCAGGCCGATGTTCGGGCCTTCCGGGGTCTCGATCGGGCACATGCGGCCGTAGTGCGAGGGGTGGACGTCACGAACCTCGACGCCTGCGCGCTCACGCGACAGACCGCCGGGGCCGAGCGCCGAGAGGCGACGCTTGTGGGTCAGACCCGCGAGCGGGTTGTTCTGGTCCATGAACTGCGAGAGCTGCGACGTTCCGAAGAACTCCTTGATCGCGGCGACGACGGGGCGGACGTTGATCAGGGTCTGCGGCGTGATGGCCTCGATGTCCTGCGTGGTCATGCGCTCGCGAACGACGCGCTCCATGCGGGACAGACCCGTGCGGACCTGGTTCTGGATGAGCTCGCCCACGGCGCGGATGCGACGGTTACCGAAGTTGTCGATGTCGTCGGTGTCCATGCGGATCTCGGCGGGCTTGCCACCGCGGATGCCGGGGAACGTCGCGTCACCGCGGTGCAGGCGCACGAGGTACTTGATCGTCGCGACGACATCCTCGACCGTCAGGACCGACGCCGAGAGCGGCTCGTCGAGACCGAGCTTCTGGTTGATCTTGTAGCGACCGACCTTCGCCAGGTCGTAGCGCTTCGGGTTGAAGTAGAAGTTGTCGAGCAGCGCACGCGCGGCCTCGGCAGCGACCTGCTCACCCGGACGGAGCTTGCGGTAGATGTCGCGGAGCGCATCTTCCTTCGTGACGATCGTGTCCTTCGCGAGGGTCTCTTCGATGGAGTCGAAGCCCGCGAACTCGGTCATGATGTCTTCGCTCGTCAGGCCCAGGGCCTTGAGGAACACGGTGACCGACTGCTTGCGCTTGCGGTCGATGCGAACGCCGACCTGGTCGCGCTTGTCGATCTCGAACTCGAGCCAGGCACCACGGCTCGGGATGACGCGCGCCGAGACGATGTCCTTGTCGGAGGTCTTGTCGGGCGTCTTGTCGAAGTACACACCCGGCGAGCGGACGAGCTGCGAGACGACGACACGCTCGGTGCCGTTGATGATGAACGTGCCCTTGCCGGTCTGCAGGGGGAAGTCACCCATGAAGACGGTCTGGGTCTTGATCTCACCGGTCTGGTGGTTCATGAACTCGGCCTCGACGTACAGCGGGGCGGCGTACGTCTTGCCGCGCTCCTTGCACTCCTCGATCGAGTACTTCTCGGGCTCGAGGTACGGGTTCGTGAACGACAGCTGCATCGTCTCGGAGAGGTCTTCGATCGGCGAGATCTCTTCGAAGATCTCCTCGAGGCCGCTGATCTCGGGAACGTCGGTGCGTCCGATGGCCTGAGCCTCGGCGACACGTGCCTTCCAGGCGTCGTTTCCGACGAGCCAGTCGAAGGACTCGGTCTGCAGCGCGAGAAGGTCGGGGACCGTCAGCGTGTCAGAGATCTTCGCGAACGAGAGGCGGGATGCTCCGCGACCGGTCTTGGGGGTGGTGGTGGATGCGTTGCGCGCAGCGGCCAAGGGAAAAACCTCCATGGGCCCGGTGAAGGGCTCGTGTTTCCTCGTCGTGGGTGGATCGCTCGCCTTCCCCGAAACTCAGGCGCCGCACGCCGCTTTCGCGGGGGGCGCATAAGCACAGCCGACCACCATATGAGGGCAGGGGGAATCTAGGAGCGCAAACATCAACTATACGTCGCGAATGGCCGATTGTCCAGTCGGATTCTTGACGAGTGTTGGTTCCTACGGTATAACCGCGCGCGCCCCTTCCTATTCCCTGGCACTGCGACGGCGCCTTCGACAGGCTCAGGGGCCGTCGCTGAGCCACACCCCACGGTCGCCGAGCCCACATGGGGCGCCAGAATCCCGCTGGGGCGCGAGATCCCGCGCCCCACGGTCATTTCCACGCCCCAAGCAGCCGAGTGCAGGGGACGCGAGCTCGTCAGGGGTGCGGGCGGGCGTGACGGAACCGGATGCGGGTGCCCGGGCGGGCCTGTCCCAGGGCGCCGAGCGAGGCATCCGTCACGACCGCGATCACGGGATAGCCACCCGTCACCGGGCCGTCCGCGAGCAGCACCGTCGGCCGACCCCCGGGCGGCACCTGGAGGGCACCCGGCACCATCCCCTCACTCGGCAGCTCGCCCGCCATCGTTCGAACGAGTTCGGGACCGTCGAGCCGCACACCCACCCGATCCGCATCGCCCGAGACCGTCCACACCGCGTCGAAGAGCAGACGCAGAGCGGATGCCTCGAACCAGGCCTCCCGCGGACCCGGGGCGAGTTCGAGCTCCAGTTCATCGGGCGGTGGCCCCCACGGGGCGACATCGAGCGGCGGCACCGGCGTGTGCGGCGAGCGCCCCACGACGAGCCGCGTGCCGATGCTAAGAGGGTCGGGACCCAGCCGGGCGAGAGTGTCGGTCGAGAGCGAACCCAGCACGGACCCGCTGTGGCCGACATCGGCGACGCCCACGGCTTCGATACCCCCGCGGACGGCGAGGTAGGCACGCGCGCCGTGCTCGAGCCATCCGATCCGCAGCTCGGATCCGCGCCGCCACTCGTGCGCCTCGTACACGTCGAGGGGCCGTCCGTCGATCGCGACCGGCCCGAACCCGCCGGTCACCGCGATCCACAGGTCGCGTTCCGCCACAGCACGGAAGCCGCCCATCGCCACCTCGACGGCCGCGGCGCCCTCGGGATTGCCGACGAGGCGGTTGGCGATGCGCAGGGCCCCCCGGTCGAGCGCGCCCGAACGCGCGACCCCGATCGAGGCGTGGCCCGCACGGCCGAGGTCCTGCACGGTCGCGAACAATCCCGGCTCGAGCACCTCGATCGCCGCGGACGCGGGCGGTGCGCTGTACAGCGGGACGGATGCTTCGGGCTCGCCGACCTCCGGTGCAACCGCAGCCGCGCTCTGCGATCCCGCACCCGCACCCACAGCCGCAACCGCAACCGCAACCGCACCCTGCGACCCCGCGCCCGCGGCCACAGCCGCCGCCACGCGCGCGGCCACCCGCCGGAACCGCACCCGATCGCCCGGGCTCAGGAGCGCCGGCCTCGCGGCGGACGGGTCGAAGAGGGCGGCGGACGTCGTGCCGATCAGCCTCCAGCCACCCGGTGTTTCGCGCGGGTAGGCGCCGGAGAACTCGCCGGCCAGCCCCACAGCACCGATGGGTACGCGGGTGCGCGGAGAATCGAGACGGGGCACGTCGAACGCCCAGGCCGGGCTGGTCAGGTATCCGAATCCGGGCGCGAATCCGGTGAACGCGACGGTCCACTCGGCCCGCTCGTGCCGTTCGGCGAGCTCCCCGGGACCGAGGCCCAAGAGTTCTGCGGTCTCGGCGAGGTCGGGGCCGTCGTAGGCGATGTCGAGGACGATCGAGCGAGCCGACGGCGGTGCGGCCGAAGCATCCGCCCTCACGTCCCTCACGTCCCTCACGTACTCGGACCACGTCCGCTCGATCCATGAGCGCGCGGTCGCCGCGGGCACTCGCGCGGGGTCGAACGGAACGAGCACGGTGCGTGCGGCGGGCACGAGATCGCCGACCCCGTCGAGCGGTGCCGCGGCGAGCGCCTCACGGAGGGCCAGCACCCCGGCGAGGGCATCGACCTCGGCAAGGAACGCCCGCTCCCCCATCGGCAGGACGCGCACCAGACCGGCATCACGCACCACGGCGGCATCACGCACCACCGCGGGATCACTCACCACGGCGGCATCACGCACCACCGCGGGATCACTCACCACGGCAAGCCGCTCACCATGGCGGGCGCACGCCGATTCGCGCGGCGTCGAGCGCGGCGCGAACGGCACGGGCCATCGCGACGCTTTCGGGGGTGTCGCCGTGCAGGCACAGCGAGACGGCCTGGGCGACGACGAGGGTGCCGTCGATCGCCTCGACGACACCCTCGCGCGCCAGCCGCACCGCGCGCTCGGCGACGGCATCGGGGTCGTGGAGCAGGTCACCCGGCATCCCCCGCGGCACGAGCGCGCCGTCGGGCGTGTAGCCGCGGTCGAGGAAGGCCTCGCGAACGAAGGGCACGCCCGCGGCTTCGGATGCCTCGGCCAGCGCGTCGCCGAGAGCCAGCACCGGCACTGCTCGGCCGAGGGAATCCGAGAGGTCGACGACCGCTCGAACGAGCGCTCGCGCCTGCTCGGGATGCGCACCGGCGGCGTGGTAGAGCGCCCCGTGCGGCTTGACGTAGCGGATGTCCGCCCCGGCCACGCGCAGGGCCTCGAGCTGCGCCCAGACGACCGCGGTCAGTTCCGCGGGCGCGAGGTCCATCGCGGCGCGGCCGAACCCGGCGCGATCCGGGTACGACGGATGCGCACCGATGGCCACGCCATGCCGCGCGGCGCGTTCGACCGCGAGGCGCATGGATGACGCATCCCCCGCGTGTCCGCCCGTCGCGACACTCGCGCTCGAGATGACGGCGAACATCGCCTCGTCGTCCGCGGTCGGCACTCCATCGACCGTCTCGCCGAGGTCGGCGTTGAGGTCCACGGATGCGGCGGTCACGGGACCATTGTCCCGCGTGCCGCTCGGCTACCGTGGGCGGGTGAGCAGAAAGCGCGACGGCGACGACGAGGCATCCGCTCCCTCGACCCGCCTGTCGGATGGCTCGATCGCTCGCGTCGTGCCCTCGCCGTACACGACGGGGTGGGAATTGGATGTCGCCGGCACCCCGCAATCCCATGTCGATCTCGACGACCCGACACACCTCCACTTCGAATACATCGCGCGCATGGGTGCCGTCATCGACCGGCTGAAGCTCCCGGGGCAGCCCCTCACCGCGATGCACCTCGGCGCCGGAGCGCTCACCCTGCCCCGCTACATCGCGTGGACGCGACCGGGCTCGCGCCAGCAGGTGGTGGATATCGAGCCTGCGCTGGTCGACCTGGTGCGCGCCGAGCTGCCGCTTCCGAGCGGCGCATCCATCCGGGTCCGAATCGGCGACGCGCGCGCCGTGCTCGGGCGCCTCCCCGCGGGACTCGTCGGCACGGTCGACCTGCTCATCTCGGACGTCTTCGCCGGGGCGCAGACCCCCGCACACCTGACCTCGGTCGAGTTCTACCGCGCGGCTGCCGCCGTCCTCGCCCCGGACGGTGTGCTGCTGGTCAACGTCGCCGACGGACCCGGCCTGCGCTACGCACGCCGCCAGGTCGCGACGGTCCGCGAGGTGCTGCCCAACGTCATCGTGCTCGCCGAGGTGCAGGTCTTGAAGGGTCGCCGCTTCGGCAACCTGGTGATCGCCGCATCCGCCGCCAAACTCCCGACGGCCTGGTTGCCGCGACTGATGGCCGCAGGCCCGCACCCCGCCAAGGTCGCCGAAGGCACGGAACTCGACGCATTCGTCGCGGGTGTCAGCGCCACGACGGATGCCGACGCCACCGATTCTCCGGCCCCATCGTCGTCTCTGTTCGACCGCTGAAAAAACAACGCGAAGCGAGCAGCGGCGCGCCCGGCGCGGCTCGGCCGGTTGTGCGCCCCCACGTTGCACACTGGAGGAGCGAAACACGCGGTGAGGAGGTCACGGTGAGCTACATCCACGGGTACGACCCCGAAACACTGCGCGAGATCGTGGACGTGAACGAGTGCCGCGAGCGCTTGCTGGAACTCGGCGACCAGCGGAGCCTGCCCGCCCTGCTCGAGCGCGTCTGGCTGCTGAAGGTGCTCGACCGCCTGGAAGAGGCGAGCGTCATCTCGGACGAGTCGGTGCGTGTCGCCCGCATGGCCGGCACCCGCAAGGATCTGCTGCGTGCACGCATCCTGCACGCCACCGTCCAGCAGTGGCGCGGAGCGTATGCCGCCGCCGAGCATGAACTGTCCACCTGCGCGGGTGAGGCGGAAGGCCAGGGCTGGTCTGCCATCGCGGCGTTCTCGTACCAGCACCGCGGCAAGGTGCACTACGACGCCGGCGACTATGAGTCCGCGCGTCGCGACTTCAAGCGGGCCCTGTTCCTGCGTCAGGAGTCGGGCGCACCCGATGAGCAGCTCGAAGCGACGCTGCTCGCCGTCGACGCCGCGGACCGGCGTCGAGCCCGAACGTCGGTCGCGAGCTGACGGCACTTTTCCGGAGGGCGTTGCAGCCTCCGCGACCGATGTCGTAGGGACGGTTTAGGTTTTTCGACATGTCCGATCTGCAACGCGTGCGCACGTGGGCCGATGCCCTCATCTCGCTCCATCTGGATGCTTCGTGGTCGTTCGGGTTCGACAACGCCAAGCGCCGCGCAGGGCTCTGCGACTACACGCGCAAGCGGATCAGCGTCTCGCGCTATCTGTCCGCACGCTATGACGACGACACGAACCACCAGACCTTGCTGCACGAGGTTGCGCACGCGATCGCGGGCCCGGCCGCCGGACACGGGGCACGGTGGAAGCAGGTCGCCCGCGAGCTGGGCTACGTGGGTGGCACGACGCACGCGGGCGAGACGGCGACCGAACTCGCCCCCTGGATCGGGGTGTGCCCGGCCGGGCACCTCGCGTATCGGCATCGGCGGCCGACACGGCCCGCCTCGTGCGTGAAGTGCGCGCCCCGGTTCGACGATCGCCACCTGTTCCGGTGGGAGAAGCGCGAGATCTCGCCCGCCGAGCGCCTCGCGGCGATGCAGGAGCGCTGAGCCCGAGCACGCGCTGGCCCCGGCCAGTTGTCGGTTGCGAGCGGCCCCCGGGCTCCAGCCGCTGTGCCCCAGCCGCTCAGGCGTACACGCGCAGGTCGCTCGGAACCATCCGAAAGCGAATCTCGTGTCGGCCGTCGGCATTCTCATCGAGGCGTGTCTCGAGCTCGCCGTCGTGCACGAAGACCGGGAGCGAACCTTGCTGTGGCAAGACCGCCAGCGTGAGCTCGGGCACCAGTCGACGCTCGATATCCGACGAACGCGGCATCAGGCGCAGCGCCCGCGCGATAGCGGCGGTCCGTCGGCCGAACGCGAGCGAGGCGACGGCGCGGTACCGCGGCCCACGGGCGTGCAACACCCGAACATCGAGCACATCGTCATCGACGCTCCAGCGCCGCATCGTCGCGACGCGCTGCGGATCGTTGCGGCCGACGCTGGCGAACACCGACCAGACGCGCATCCGCTCTCCGTCCAACTCGATCTCGATGGGCTCGGCTTCGCGCAGCACACCCCAGGCCGCAACGACCCCTCCGAACCACTTACCCAGACGGTCGCGGTATCCCTCGCGCCTCGCGACGAAATCCGGATAGATGCCCACCGAGCCCGCATTGAGGACGGTGGCGCCCGGTCCGCCCGTCGACAGCTCGGCAGCGGCGACGCGTATCCCCCGACCGTCGCGGAGGGCCTCGATGCCGCTTTCCACCGTGTCGGCACCGATGGCGCGAGCGAAATGATTGAAGGTCCCGCCCGGAAGCACCAGGAGCGGAAGGTCCGTGTCGCGCGCGATAGCGGCGAGTGTCGAGACCGTCCCATCCCCGCCGCAGACTCCGAGGACGCGTGGAGGTGATGAGCTCGCCAGGGCGCGGGCAGCGACAGCGGACGGCGGATCTTCCGGGTCGAACTCGCTCAGCCGTGCGTTCGGCAGCTCCTTCTCGATCTCGCTCCGCGGGTCCGTGCGGATGACCTCCACTCCCGAAGACGGATTCACGAAGATGAGCACCCCGTCACCGTCCCGGGACGCCGGGAGGTCGACGCGCTCTCCCCGCTCCGGCGCCGGCCCCTCGGGCGAGGTTCGCGCCGGCACGAGGACGCGACCCAGGAGCCCCACTCCCGCACCGATCGCGAAGCCCCCGACGACATCCGAGAGCCAGTGGGCCCGCACATGCATACGGGAGTACCCGACCGCGGCAGCGAGGGGCGCCACCACGGCACCGACGAGCGGTGCTTCGATCGCGACTCCCGTGGCGAATGCTGCAGCGCTCGCGGAATGCCCGGAGGGGAACGACGCCGACGTCGGGTACACGGCGAGGCGTCGGCGGACGGGGATGTCCGTCAACACGGGGCGCGAGCCGCCGAACACCTCCTTGCCGATGAGGTTGGCGAGGATGCTCGCCACCGCGAGCGATGCGACACCGCGGAGCGCGGCCCGCGAACGTCCGGAGACGATGAGGACGCCCGCAAGGACAAACCAGAGTCGTCCGTGATCTGCTGCGCGCGAGAGGCGGCGGTACCCGCTGTCGCGCGCCCGCAGGTCGCGCCGGGCATTCACACGACGGTTGGCGAACCGGTCGGCCCGGCGCACCCACCGCGGCATGACGGTCGTCCGGCGATGTGCAATGTGCGGCTGCCGCAGGATGCCGAAACGCATCCCCCGAGGCTACGCTGCGGCCCCGCCCCGCGGCAGTGCCGGGTCCGGCGTAAATCTGAAAGGAATGTCGGGCCGCGAGCGACCCTGAATCGCCTCACCAGGCACATCTGACTCCACCGTTCCTTTCAGATTTACGCCGGGGCCTAACGCGCGGCTCGGGCAGGGTCGCTTCGGCAGGCTCAGCGACCGGCACCGGACGATCCCTGGGCCTGACCGGCACCCACGGTCCTGAGCCTGTCGAAGGGATCGGCGAAGCTCGGCTACCGGTACCGGTGCAACACTGGGGACATGCGCATCCTGCTCAAGCTCGTGATCGACTGCGACGCGGATGCCGCGTGGCGGGCCCTGCACTCACCCCGCGCGGTGGCCGAGCTATACGGCTCGCTCGTCCGCCTCGAATCCGCCGAGCCGGGCGGCCTGCCGACACGCTGGGAGCCGGGGACGGATGCCGTCGTCGACATATCGATCGGCGGGATCGTGCCGATGGGCCGGCAGCTCATCCACGCGAGCGACCGGGTCACCCTGGACTCGCGGGGCGAGGTGCGCATCTTCCGGGACAGCGGCATTCCCCTCACCGGACCGCTCGCCTCGCTGGATGTCTGGGACCACCAGCTCGCGGTCTCACCCGCACCGGGCGACCCCGCGCGAACCCTGTGGCGCGAGCGCCTCACGATCGGCGGCCGCACCGCTCCCCTGCTGTGGCCAGGACTCTGGGCGGCTTGGCAGTGGCGGGCCCTGCGCATCCGGGCCCTCGCCCCCACGTGGGCACACGATATCGAAGCGACGGACGCGGCTGGGCCTTCCACCTGAGCCGTCTGCCTGAGCCCTCTCCCCGAGCGTGCGGGGTGAGCACGGGGCGTGACACCACCGCCCGATCACAGGCACAGCGCCGCCCAGACGCCCTACTCAGCGAGCGCTTCGACGGGCGCGACCCGGGTGGCGAGTCGCGTCGGAACGACCGCGGCGACCAGCGTCAGGATGGCCGTCGCCACGACGACAACCGCGAGGGGCACGACCGGCAGCGCCGGCAGCACGAAGGTCCCCGCGGTCCCGCCGGGCACGACCGGCACGGAGCCGAGCAGCGACTGCGCACCCGCCCATCCGTACGTCACGCCGAGCACGAGGCCGAGCGCGAGGGCAGCGACGGTCACGTGGGCGGCCTCGAGCAGGATCATGCGTCGCACCTGCCCGTTCGAGAGGCCGAGGGCGCGCAGCAGTCCGAACTCTCGGCGCCGCTGCACGACCCCGATCGTCAGCAGATTCACGAGGCCGACACCGGCGATGACGGCCGAGACCCCGACGAGCGTCATCATCACGATCGAGAAGGTGTCGAGCAGCGACGCCATGTACGGCGGCAGTTCGCCGCCTCCCGTCGCGGTCAGCACGGCCTTGGTTCGATTCGATCGCGACGGCGAACATCGTCACGAGCGTGACCCCCATGACCACGCCGATAGCCATGCGAGACGAGCGTTCCGGATGCCTCAGCCCGTTCTCTGCGGCGAGTCGCGCGGTTGCCGACGAGCCGAAGGCGCGACCGACAAGACGGAGGACCGGCGGCATGACGATCGTCGAGCCGAGGGCAAGCCCCGTGAATGACAGGAGGCCGCCCAAGAATGCGACGACGACGCCCAGGGGTGTGACGATTCCGACCAGGATGCCGAGCGCAAGCAGCACCGCGCCGGCAGAGAACAGCGCGATTGCCGTGATGTTGCGTCCGGGGCGGCGGGCGAGGTCGCTGTGCGTCCGCTCGACCGAGCCGCCGAGCGCCTCGAGTGGCGTGACCGACAGCACACGGTGTGATCCCGACCAGGCCGCGGCCCACGTCGTGAGCACGACGACGACGGCCGGCACGAGCAGTTCTGGCCGCACAAGTGGGAAGGGCACCGTCGGGCGGTCGATGAGTTCACCAGCGATCGCGACCCCGACGGCCGCGACACCGGTGCCCGCCAGCAGCCCGACGAAGGCACCGATCGCGCCGACGACGAGGCCCTGGCGCGCGACCTCCGCGCGCTGCGACCGTGCCGATGCCCCGATGAGGCGCATGAGCGCGATGTTGCGGACCCGGCCCGCCACGATCGTGGCGAACGTGTTGGCGGTGACGATCGCGGCGACGAACACCGCGACACCCAGGAGCAACACGGTGAGGATGCCGACGACCACGGCGAGCGTTCCGCTCGAACCGATCATCTCGTCGGCGAACAGGAATGCGCCGATATAGCCCGTCGCGCTGATGAGCACGACGCCGAAGGCGCTCGAGAGCGCGGCGACGAGGATGCTCGCGCCCATTCCGCGCTCGCGCAGCCAGGCGAGGCGAGCGGTACCAGCCACGGCGCGCGTATCACCCGAGAAAGACAGGGTGGAAGCGGATGCCTGAGGCTCCGTCGCGACGGCGCTCACGCTCGCACCGCCCGCACGACGTCGTCTTCCGCATCGACCGGAGCGTCGTCTTCCGGATCGCGCAGAGCGCCGCCTTCCGCGGCGAGCATGTGTGCCGAGATCTGCTCGGCACTCTGCTGCGACCGGTCCGCGACGATTCGCCCGTCACCGAGGAACAGGACGCGATCGGCATAGCTCGCCGCGATCGGGTCGTGCGTGACCATCGCGATGCTCTGCCCGTGCTCGCGGGACGCCGTCGCCAAAAGCGCCAGTACGTCGCGACCCGAGCGGGAGTCGAGGTTTCCCGTCGGCTCATCCGCGAAGACGAGGTCCGGTCCGGTTGCGAGCGCCCGGGCGATCGCGACGCGCTGCTGCTGCCCGCCGCTCAGCTGATGCGGACGGTGCCGCAGCCGCCCACCGAGACCGAGCGTCTCGACCAGGCCGTCGATGCGTGCGCGCTCGAGGGCGCTCGGCCGGCGCCCGTCCAGATCGAAGGGCAGCATGATGTTGCCGATCGCGTCGAGGGTCGGGACGAGGTTGAAGGCCTGGAACACGAAACCGACGCGGCGTCGCCGCAGGATCGTCAGGTCGAGGTCTGTCGCGCCCGTGATCTCGGAGTCGCCGATCCACGCTCGTCCCGAGGTCGGGGCGTCCAGACCCGCCATGACGTGCATGAGCGTGGACTTACCGGAGCCGGACGGACCCATGATCGCCGTGAACTCCCCGCGACGGATGCCGACGGTGACATCGTCGAGCGCCCGCACCATCCCCTCGCCGGAACCGTAGGACTTGGACAGGTTGTGCACCCGGGCGGCGAGCCCGAGTTCTGTTGTGGAAATCTGCATGTCTTCGACGCTAGGGATGGCGCCCATCCCGGCGCGTCCGCCGGAGGTCGTCGCCGCATCCTTCTGAAGGATGACGTTCGTGTCGTCCCCCGAGTCCGGGGCGGGGATGCCTCAGGCGAGCCCGTGCTCGAAAGCGAAGACGACGAGCTGCACACGGTCGCGCAGCCCGAGCTTGGCGAGGATTCGGCTGATGTGCGTCTTGACCGTGGCCTCGGACAGGAACTCCCGCCCCGCGATCTCGGCGTTACTGAGTCCACGCGCCGCGAGCGCGAAGATCTCGCGTTCGCGCTCCGTAAGTCCCCCGTACGACGCGGGAACGGGCCTCGGCGCCTCGGCGAAATGGGCGAACAGGTCACGGGTCGCGGATGCCGCAATCACAGCCGACCCCGCATGCACGGTGCGGATGGACGCGAGCAAGAACTCGGGATCGGCGTCTTTCAGCAGAAACCCGCTGGCCCCGCCCCGGATGGCGCGAGCGGCCGCCTCGTCGAGATCGAAGGTGGTGAGCATGACGACGCGGGGTGGCCCGTCGGAAGAAGCGGGGTCCGCATAGGCGGGATCGGCCAGGATCTCGGCCGTCGCGCCGATGCCGTCGAGCACGGGCATGCGAATATCCATCAGCACGACATCCGGACGCGTTTCGCGCACGACCCGAACCGCCTCACGACCATCGGATGCCTCGGCGACGACCTCGAGATCGGCCTGCGAGGCCACGAGCATCCGGATGCCCGCCCGGAAGAGGGCCTGATCGTCGACCAGTGCGACGCGGATCATGCGAGCTCTCCCGCCAGCGCCGCGGCGAGCGGAAGGGATGCCGCAACGACGAACTCTCCGGACGCGGCGCCGGCCGTGAGTGTGCCGCCGGCGAGGTGAGCGCGCTCACGCATCCCGATGAGGCCGTGCCCGGAGCCGGAGGTATCTTCACCGGGCACATCGTGCGGGTTGAGGCGCGCATCACCCGCCATGTGTGCCAGACGAATGCGGTTGCGGACCGCGAGATCGACGCGGTCGGGATGCCAGGCGAGCACAACGGACACCGCACCACCATCGCCGTGCCGGAGGGCGTTGGTGAGCGCCTCCTGCAGGATCCGGTACAGCGCGAGCTGCACGGCGGCCGGCGGATCCGCGCGGGGCGTGGGCTCGACGTCGACGTGCAGAGCCACGCCGGCCGCCCGCACCTGGGCATAGAGCGCCTCGAGGTCCGCGAGGGTCGGCTGCGGGCCCTCCGCCTGGCTGTGTCGCAGCTGCGTCAGCAGCAGCCGCACGTCGGAGAGGGCCGCCCGCGCCGTCGTCGAGATCGTGCCGAGAGCGGATCCGGTGGCCTCAGGATCCGTCGCCGCCGCGTACCGCGCACCGTCGGCCTGAGCGATGATGACCGCGAGCGAGTGGGCGACGACATCGTGCATGTCGCGCGCGATCGTTGTGCGCTGCTGCTCCGCGATCGCCTCGTCCTGCGCCCGCATCTGGGCCTCGCGGTTGGCCCGCGCGCGGAGTGCCGTCCGCACGAGTGCGCCGACCGTCCACGACAGCAGCAACGCGAAGGTCGCGGCGACCCAGACCGCGAGTCCCGCGACGAGATACTGCCCGAGGGCGTCCGTGATGCTCCAGCCGCCGCGCAGGAGGGGCGGAACGATCAGATAGAACGAGATGAGCGCCGCGCCGAGAACCCCGGAGGCGAAGGCCAGCCACATCACCAGGCGCGCACCATACGCCGCCGCCGCATAGAGCACCCCGAAGATCGCGACGTTCACGAGCAATGGCGAGAGCCCGAGCGCCATCTGCACCAGCGCCCCCGCCCACACGGCAGCGAGCGCAAGTGCGGGGCTCGCCCGGCGCAGGGCGAGCCCCGCACTGAAGATCACGACCACGGGCAGTATCTGCCAGGCGACGGTGCCCGAGGAGCTGGCCCATAGCACCCAGCCCGCGGAGACATCGGCGAAGACCGCGATGATGAACAGCAGCCCGGCTATGGTCACGTCGACGGCCAGTTGGTACGGCTTGAGGGGGCGGAACACGCTTCTCACGGTACGGGAGCGCGCGAGCCGAGGCATCCGTCTGTGGATGTATCTGACGCCGCGTTTGCGGTTCACTCAGGCGGGCAGGATCGGTCGGTTTTCGTAGAACGTCTGCAGCACGACGGTCGTTCGCGTACTCACCGACGCGACTCCCCGGATGCGGCGGATGAGCGTCTCGAGTGCGCGCGGTGACGCAACCCGCACGAAGAGCATGTATGCCGCGTTGCCGGCTATGGAGTGACACGACTCGATCTCGGTGATGTGCTCGAGCAACTCGGGAGCATCGTCGGGCTGCGCGGGGTCGAGCGGCGTGATCTCGATGAACGCCGCGAGAGGCTTGCCGACGGCTTCGACATCCACGATCGCGCGATACCCCGCGATGACGCCCCGTGTCTCGAGTCGCCGCATCCGGGCCTGCACGGCCGAAACCGACAGCCCGACGGCCTCGGACAGCTGCGCGAGGGTGGCGCGGGCATCGCGCGAGATCGCGCGCACGATCGACAGATCAACCGGGTCGTCGAGAACCGCAGGATGACGATGCAGTTCCTGATCTTCCATGTGGTGATCGTATCAACAGGAATATTTCCTGCTGACGAGCGGCACGACCATACATCTTCCTACAATTCTCGAGATGGCGCGTGGGCGCAGCACGGAGCGGAGACGGACATGACGATCGACACGACCCTGGACAGCGGCACCGCCGCAGGCGTGGTCGGTGACGTCGAGACGAGCGCCGCCTGGATCTCGCTCCGCGATGCCGCGGTCGACCTGCAGGCGCTGCAGGCGCAGGATGGCTCGATCCCCGATCCCGCGCAGCATGCCGCGGCTGCGGGGCTCGTCGACACGATCGTGCGTGGCATCCGCGAGCTCGCCCCGCTCTTCCCTCACGATGCGGCGTACCTCGAGGCATCCGTCGGCGACTTCGAGCGCTGGGTGCGCAGCCGCTTCGGGGTACCGGACTTCCACGACTCGCTCGTTGCCTTCCAACCCCAGCAGCACCGCGTCGACGGGCTGCGACACCTCGTCGTCTTCCCGATGTACACCCAGAACGGATCGAGCAACCGATACGTCGAGGCCCTGATCGTCGAAACCATCTGGCCCGAGTTCATCGCCAGACTCGAGGCCGGCGACTACACGAACCGGCTGTTCGTCTCACTGCGCCTGATCGACTTCACGCCCGGCTACGACACCAATTCGGCCGTTCTCTTTCCCGAGACGGTCGCGGTGCGCGAGATCCCGACCTTCACGTGGGGCGCGATCTTCCAGGATCGCGAGGCCGCCCGCTACCGCCGCGTGGTGCGCGCCGCCGCCGAGATCACCCGCCTCGAGCTGCCGGCGGACGCCGCGCGCCTGCTCGATGACCACGCCCTCGCCGAGCGTACCTTCGTGATGTGGGACATCATCCACGACCGCACCCACATGCGCGGCGACCTGCCGTTCGACCCGTTCATGATCAAGCAGCGGATGCCGTACTTCCTCTACTCGCTCGAAGAGTTGCGGTGCGACCTGACCGCCTTCCGCGAGTGCGTTGCGATCGAGAAGCGTCTGTCTGCGGGAGACGGAGAACTCGACGTCGAGACGCTCGAGCACGCAAAGCTCGTGCAGTACGCGGTGATCTTCGATCGCATCTTCCGCTTCGCGATCACGGGGTCCCGGGTTCGCAACTACGACGGGCTCGGCGGGCAGCTGCTGTTCGCGTGGCTACACCAGCGCGGGGTGATGCACTGGACCGACACCCGACTCACCCTCGACTGGACCGACGTGCCCGCGGCGGTCGTGGCGCTCGCCGATGCGATCGACGAGTTGTACTGGCGCTCGATCGACCGTCCGAAGACCGCGCACTGGCTCGCCGCATACGAGTTGATCCGCGGGGTTCTGACACCCCACCCGGGGTCGGTGTGGGCGCAGGGCCTGCCCCGAGACATCCTGATCGGACCGCCGAAGGGCTTTACGGACGCGGTGCTCGACGACGAATTCCCCCTGTCGATGTTTTACGAGGCCCTCGACCGCAAGATGGCACCGGTCATCGCGTCGACGAGCGGCATTCGGGGCGATGCCTGACCGCGCGCGCCCCGAATTAGGCTGAGTACCGTGACCCGAATCCACGATGCCGCCGTGCGCGGCTTCGCATCCGACAACTATTCCGGCATCCATCCCGAGGTACTCGCGGCCATCGCCGCGGCAAACGAGGGACACCAGGTCGCCTACGGCGAGGATGCCTACAGCGCCCGCCTGCAAGAGGTGGTGTCCGCCCAGTTCGGCGCCGGGGCCGAGGCATTCCCCGTCTTCAACGGCACGGGCGCGAACGTGGTGGGCCTGCAGTCGATGCTGCCGCGCTGGGGTGCGGTCGTTGCGGCCTCGAGCGCGCACATCAACGTCGACGAGGGCGGCGCCCCCGAGCGGGTCGCCGGCATCAAGCTTCTGACCGTGCCGACGGACGACGGCAAGCTCACACCCGAGCTGGTCGACCGCGAGGCCTGGGGGTGGGGTGACGAGCACCGCGCCCAGCCCCTCGTGGTGTCGATCACGCAGTCATCCGAGCTCGGCACGGTGTACACGCCCGACGAGGTGCGGGCGCTCGCCGACCACGCCCACGGCCTGGGAATGCGCCTGCACCTCGATGGCGCGCGCGCCTCGAACGCCGCCGCCGCGCTCGGCGTACCGCTCCGCGCCTTCACGACCGACGCGGGCGTCGACGTGCTGAGCCTCGGTGGCACGAAGAACGGGGCGATGCTCGCCGAGGCGATCGTCGTGCTGGACCCCGAGGCATCCGAGGGCCTGAAGTTCTTGCGCAAGCTCAACATGCAGCTCGCGTCGAAGATGCGCTTCGTCTCGGCGCAGCTGATCGCCCTGTTCGAGGGCGACCTGTGGCTGCGAAACGCGACGCACGCCAACGCGATGGCGGCGCGGCTGCGCGCGGGAGTCGAGGCCGGCATTGCGGATGGCTCCATTCAGGGTGTTGCGTTCACCCAGCCGACGCAGGCGAACGGCGTCTTCGCGACGCTGCCGGCGGGCGCGGCAGATCAGTTGCGCGAGCGCGTGCGCTTCTACGATTGGGGCCCCGCCTCCGGAGGCTCGGAGCATCGCGATAGCGATGGTTCGAGTGGAGGTGGGGAGGATGCGGCGATCAGCGAGGTGCGGTGGGTCTGCTCGTTCGACACGGAGCCCTCCGACATCGACGCGTTCGTCGCCGACATCGCGCGCGTCACGAGCGGCAGTTAGGCCGAATCTAGGGCTCGCGACGCGTTCGAGTAGCGACGATCGCCACCGCGATCCCCACGGCTAGTGCCGCGGCAGTAATCCCTGCGGTGGCCACCGGCACGACAGTATTCGCCCAATCGCTCTGCCCTTTCCAGATGTTTCCGAGAGCGGTGACGGTCCACGGAACAGCCGCCCCCACCACGGCGCCGAAAACCCCCATGCCCAGAGCACTACGCACGCTCTGTCGGTACCTGGTGTTGTTGATCGACGCGAGCGCTGCGAGCGCGCCAGTCGATGCGCCGAGGCCCGAGGCGCCGCCTACGTATGCTCCCAGGAGGACCATGCCGAGCAGACCGCGAGCGCCGGAGCCGTACCCACCGTTCGTCGCCACGTACACACAGGCGGCCACGACCACGCCAAGAACGAGGCACGTTGCGGCGACGAGAAGCAGGATGAGTCCGTAGCGCCGCCAGGTCATCCGCACCAATCTAGGCTCCACCGGGACGCGCACGACGTGTCGATACCGCGCGGCCGAGTCGACCGATGACGGTCAGCGCGTGACCTTGGATGAGCTGCGGCGCGACCTGAACACGTGAACGATGTGGTCGAGCTGACCGGCGCCGCAGCACGCCAGAAGCTCCCCGGTCCCGCACGGGCGCGGGTTCTCGACGCGATCGAACGCCTCGGGCCGCCGGCCCGGGCTCGCCTATGCTGACGGCATGGATGCCTCGATGAACCCGCTCGTGCCGGCGTCATACGACATCGTCTGGAGCATTGTCTTCATCGTCGGGCTTGCCCTGACAATCGCGGCACTCGTGTCGATCGCCCGGCGCGCAAAGCCCCTCACCGCGACCCACGCCCTCGTCTGGACGCTGCTGGCCATCTTCGTGCCGCTGCTCGGCCCGATCGCCTGGCTGACGATCGGTCGTCGTGCTTCGGGCGCCGAGAGTTTCCGCGCTCCCGCGGACGGCTAGCTGCGGTCCGAACTCTCGGCGGAAGCTTCTTCCTGCACCTCGGACTCGGCATCTGCGTTCGAGGTAGTGTCGGGTTCCGCCCGCGATGCGACGGTGTCGGCGGAGGCATCCGAATCCGCGTCCTCTTCGTCCAGCGGAACCTCGCCGCGGATGAGTTCCTTCACCCCGGCCATGAAGCTCGACATCTCGTGCTGCTGCCAGCGGAGCTGCCGCGTGCGGTCCTCGGCGTCGCGCAGAACCCCGGTCGAGTGCGTTGTGACCAGGTCGATGATGCGCTGCGCCTTGTCGCGCGCCCGGTCGAGCTGTTCGTTCGCGCGCACGTTCGCATCGGCCTCGACCTGCGCTGCCTGGGCGCGTGCGAGCCGCTCGTAGTCCTCCGCCTTGGCCGAGATGCGCTTCGCGTGCTCGAGCGATGCCGCGACCTGCTCGTTCGCGTCGGCCGTGATGCGCTCGGCATGGGCCACGGCCTGGTTGTGCAGCACGAGAAACTCCTGCTGCGCGTCATCCTGGCGCCGCGTCAGCGACTCCTCGAACTCGAGCACACGCGCGCGCATCTCGCGGACGGCGGCCTCGGCATCCGCGCGGTCCTGAGCCGTCTCGCGCGAGACGAGGGCACGCAACGCGGCGGCACCCTTCTCGGCCTCGGTGCGGATCGCGGCGGCCTCCTGCTCGGCCTGAGACAACCTTCTCGGCGGCGTGTGCACGCTCGCGCTCGAGCATCGCCTCGTGCGCGGTGAGCTCGGTCTCGATGCGGAGGCGCGCCTGCTGGGCGTCGCTCTCGGCCTGCGAACGGATCGCTTCGGCATCCGCCTCCGCTTCTCGCCGACGCGTCCGAATCTCTTCGCGTGCCGACTCGAGCAGGCGCTCGGTCTGCACGGTCGCATTCTTGATGAGCACGCTCGCCTGGCCCTCGGCGACGCGCAGAATCTCTTCGAACTGCTGACGACCCTCGGATGCTTCGGATGTCGCACCGACGAGCTCGTCCGTCAGCGCCTGCACCTGCTGCTCGACATCCGCGGCCTTCGCCTGTGCCTCGCGCAGGTCGGCCTCGAGCTTCTCGATCGACTGCCGCGCCTGCGTCAACTCACGACTGCGGGTGGTCGCCGCCTTCTCGCCGCGCCGGATGCGCGCCTCGAGCGCCGTGACGCGATCGCCGCGCTCCTGCAGGCGGGACGACAGGGTCGCCACGGCGGCATCGACCTCGTGCTTCTCATAGCCCCGAAAAGCCGTCGTGAATGAGAGGGAATCGCCGGCATCGCCGGCTCCACCGATCAGCTCGTCGAAGGCCGAAGCCGCCGCATCCGGCTGCTCGTTACCCGTGTTCTGCGTGGTCATGTCCCCGTCCCCGTCTCTCTGCTCCACCACGGTCTGTTCCCCGGATAACCCGGGGGCACCGTCGCCGATCCTTCCGCCACACATGCACGTTCCCGTCCATCGAGGACACGCCCGAGGACACAGCCATTCGAGGACACGGCCATTCGAGGACACAGCCACCCCGCACCGCGCCGGGTTGCGCGGGAGAGAAATGGGTTGTGTCGTCGACCGCGGACGGATGACGGATGATCGGGTGTTGCGTAGCGGGTGCCGCCCGATCACGACGAACAATACCGGTACGAGCTATCCCGGACGAGACGTCATTCACAGCGCCGTTCTCGGGACGACCCCGCCGCGCGTCAGCGCCCCGCCGAAGGCCCCGTGGGACGCCCCGTCACGAGTGACGCGAGCGTCGGTCGCCAATGGCGTGAAACATACTCGACTGCCTCGTCCACGCCGAGAGCGCGGGTGGAGTTTCCGACACGCACCCACAGGTCGGTGGCTGGGCCGCCGTCGCGCGGCGCCGTCAAGAAGACCGGCTTCGGCGATGGCGGACAGTTGAGGGCGCAGACCGTGCCCGCGTCCGCGAGCGTTGCGAACTGAATGTGGGGCAGCGCGGCGGCGTTGCGGCCGACGAGCGTCGAGAGCAGGTCACGCAGCCAGAGCTCGAATCGGTCGTGGTCGGGCGTCCGGAGGGTTGCGAGATCCCGTTCCAGGCCGCGCACGACACCGTCGTCGCTCGCGCCGATGACCAGCACTCCGCCGTTGCTGTTCAAGAACGCGGCGACCGTCTTTGCGATCGCGAGTTCCATCCGCGGATCCTTCTTGTGTTCACGGACGTTCCACCGCGCGGTCTCTTTGAACTCGACGTGGTCGGATTCCCCCGCGGCGAGGAACGCCGCCACATCGACGTCGCCATAGTTCGGGCGGATGAGCGCCGCAATCGACGCCGCGACGAAGGTGAGCCCGATGCTCGAGCCGAACGCGAGCAAGAGCGTCGTCGGCATCCAGAGGTACTGACCGTAGAAGAGCAGTCCCGCGAGCAGGAGCCCCACGCTGATGCCGAGCAGCGAGATCACGGCCATCGTCGTCAGACCCAGGCGCAGTCGACGGCCGAACAGCCGACGCACGACCCATGCGACCGCGTAGGCGAAAGCGAGAGCGACGGGGAGGGCGATAGCGAACTCGACGAGGAGGGGACTTGCAGGCATCCGTTCGGTCCCGACTCAGCGCAGGGCGCCGACGCTCGCCAGTGCGAGGCGGACGAGCGTGCCGCGGCCGCCCTCCATCTCGGCGGCGAGCGCATCGGACGCTGCCTCTTCGGGCGACATCCACGTGACCTCGAGCGCGTCCTGGCGCGGCTCGCACGTCCCGGTCACGGGCACGACGAAGGCGAGCGAAACGGCGTGCTGACGATCGTCGTGGAAGGCGGTGACGCCGGGAATCGGCAGGTACTCGGCGACCGTGAACGGAGTCACCTGAGGGGGCAGCAGGGGGAAGGCCATCGGGCCGAGATCGTTCTCGAGGTGGCGGAACAGCGCATCCCGCACCGTCTCGCCATGCCGCACACGGCCGCTGACGAGCGAACGGGTGATCTCGCCGACCGGTGTGGCGCGCAGCAGGATGCCGACCTCGGTCACGGAGCCCACGCCATCCGTCCGCACGGGCACGGCCTCGACGTAGAGCATCGGCAGCCGGCGCCGCGCCTCGGCCAGCTCGACCTCGCTCAGCCAGCCGGGATTCGCCGCGCTTCCCGTCGTCGGCGAGCCGAACGAACCGTCGTCACGCGGATCGCTCGAGCGTCCGAACGACGCTCCCATGCCGCTCAACCGATCGCGCCCCTCGGGGCCGTCGTCTTCGGGGGGATCGGGGTCAGGTGTGCGCACCGGCATGTCTCTTGTATACCTCAGCCTTTCGCGCGACCCCGTACATGCGAAAGGAACGGCGGGACGGATGTGGCGGATGTGGCGCCGAATCGACCTCATGGGCCCCACGAGTCACATGGGTCCTCCGAGATGTACGCGGAAGCCACGCGCCAGCTCAGAGCACCGTGTCCGCGGGGTTTGCCAGGATGGGGGCATGTCCCCCACCGACGAGACCCCATCGTCCGCGTCATCCGCAGCGACCCTGCCGCCCGAGCTCGATCCGGATGCCGCGCTCTGGTCGGATGCCCCGGCAGGGCGTCCCCTGCTGGTGCTGTTGCACGGGTACGGGTCGGACGAGCGCGACCTGTTCGGTCTCGTCCCGTACCTCCCGCCCGCCTTCGTCTTCGCGGCCCCGCGCGCGCCCCTCGCCCCGCCGTGGCCGGCACCGGGCTACTCCTGGTACCCCATCGAGGGCCTGAACGGGCGAGACTCCGCCGGTGTGACGCGGGCGGCCGAACGACTCTGCGCCTGGCTCGACGAGCACGCGGTCGGGGCGACGTCGATCGGCCTGCTCGGATTCTCTCAAGGTGCGGCGATCGCCCTGCAGGCGCTGCGGCTGCAGCCGGAACGGTTCGCCTTCGCGGTCAACCTCAGCGGCTACGCCAGCGCCGCAACGCTGCCCGGTGACGAAGTACTCGCCGCCACCAAGCCCCCGGTTTTCTGGGGTCGCGGAACGCACGACGACGTCATCCCGGAGCCGCTCATCGCGCAAACCACCGTCTGGCTTCCCGAGCACAGCACGCTCAGCGGATCGGTCTATCCCGGCCTGACGCACAGCGTCTCGCAGACCGAGCTCGACGACGTCCGCGGCTTTCTCGAGGCACGCCTGAAGCAACTCTCGGACTGACGCGCGTCGCGCGACCAGCGCAAGACCCGCGCCGATGTCGGTGCGGGGGACGAAGATGGACAGATGGCCGATGTCTGGGCGAAATTCGGTCCTGCCACGCAGGACTGGTTTCGTGGCGCCTTCCTCGAGCCCACCCCCGCCCAGGTCGGTGCGTGGGATGCGATCTCGGCCGGGCGGCACGCGCTCGTCGTCGCGCCGACCGGCTCGGGCAAGACCCTGTCCGCTTTCCTCTGGGCGATCGACAGGGTCTTCCGCGAGAAGCCGCTCGAGGCGGAGCCCCGCGCGGGCGGACGAAGAAAACGAGCGGATGCCCCGCAGCCGACCACGGGCATCCTGTACATCTCTCCGCTGAAGGCGCTGGGCGTCGATGTCGAGCGCAACCTGCGTTCGCCGCTCGTGGGCATCGCCCAGTCGGCACGTCGGCTGGGTATCGCGCTTCCCGACGTCACGGTGGGCGTGCGCTCGGGCGATACCCCGTCGAACGAGCGGCGACGTCTGGTGCAGGATCCGCCCGACATACTCATCACGACCCCCGAATCGCTCTACCTGATGCTCACGAGCCAGGCGGGCGAGACACTGCGCGGCGTGCACACCGTGATCGTCGACGAGGTCCACGCCGTCGCCGCCACCAAGCGCGGGGCGCATCTCGCTGTCAGCCTCGAACGACTCGACGCGATGCTCGAGCATCCGGCGCAGCGGATCGGGTTGTCAGCGACCGTGCGCCCGATCGACGAGGTCGCGCGCTTCCTCGGCGGCGCGGCGCCCGTCGACGTCGTGGCGCCGCCCGCGTCGAAAACCTTCGAACTGCGCGTGACCGTGCCGATCGACGACATGCTCAATCCCCCGCCCCCGCCCCGCTCGGGTGCGCCGGGCCGGGCGGGATGGGTCGGCGGATCCGGATCGCGGCGCGGGGCCGGTGCCGACCATACGGCGCGGGATTCGGCAGCACGGGACCACGACAACGGCAACACCGGCGACGGCGACGGCGACGGACCGGAGTGGTACGCCGCCGACAGTCGCCTGCGCCCCGAGGCGACGGAGATGACGGGGTCGGTCTGGCCGCACGTCGAAGAGGCGATCGTCGACCGCATCCTCGAGAACCGCTCGACCATCGTTTTCTCGAACTCCCGCCGACTGGCCGAGCGCCTGACCGGGCGACTCAACGAGATCTACGCCGAGCGACTCGGGCTCGAACTTCCCGACCCTGCGGTTCCCGCTGCTGTCATGGCGCAGGCGGGCTCGACCGCTGGCGCTGATCCTGTACTCGCGCGCGCACACCACGGGTCGGTGTCGAAAGAGCAGCGCGCGCAGGTCGAAGAAGAGTTGAAAGCGGGGCGACTGCGCTGCGTGGTCGCGACCAGCAGCCTCGAACTCGGCATCGACATGGGCGCCGTGGACCTCGTGATCCAGGTCGAGTCGCCGCCCTCTGCCGCGAGCGGGCTGCAGCGGATCGGCCGCGCGGGTCACCAGGTCGGCGAGGTCAGCCGCGCCTTCCTCTTCCCCAAGCATCGCGCCGATGTGCTGCACACCGCGATCGTCACCGAGCGCATGCTCGCCGGACGCATCGAGTCGATCTCGGTGCCGCAGAATCCGCTCGACATCCTGGCGCAGCAGACCGTCGCGGCGTGCGCGCTCGGGGCCATCGACGTCGAGGACTGGTACGACGCGGTGCGCAAGAGCGCCCCCTTCCGCACGCTGCCGCGCTCGGCCTACGAGGCCACGCTCGACCTGTTGGCCGGGCGCTACCCCTCCGACGAGTTCGCCGAGCTCCGGCCCCGCGTCGTCTGGGATCGTGACGCGGGCACGCTGACCGGACGCCCCGGTGCCCAACGCCTCGCCGTGACGAGCGGCGGGACGATCCCCGACCGCGGTCTGTTCGGCGTGTTCGTCGCGGGCGAATCACGCGGGGGTCGCGTCGGCGAGCTCGACGAAGAGATGGTCTACGAGTCGCGCGTCAACGACGTCTTCACGCTCGGCACGACGAGCTGGCGAATCGTCGAGATCACCCACGATCGCGTCAACGTCGTGCCGGCGTTCGGACAGCCCGGCAAGCTGCCGTTCTGGCACGGCGATGGGCTCGGACGCCCCGCCGAACTCGGCGAGGCGCTCGGAAAGTTCTCGAAAGACCTGTCCGAGGCGACGCCCGACGCCGCCCGCGAGCGGCTGCGTGACGGGGGTCTCGACGAGCGCGCGAGCGACAACCTTCTCGCTTATCTGGCGGAGCAGCGCGAGGCGACGGGCACGCTCCCGACCGATACGACCTTCACCGTCGAGCGTGGGCGCGACGAGGTCGGCGACTGGCGAATCATCCTGCATTCCCCGTACGGCATGAGTGTGCACGCCCCGTGGGCGCTCGCTGTCAACGCGCGCATCCGCGAACGCCTCGGCGTCGAGGGATCCGCCGTCGCGAGCGACGACGGCATCATCGCTCGGGTCCCGGATGCCGCGGCCGAGCCGCCGGGCGCCGAACTCTTCGTCTTCGAGGCCGACGAGCTCGAGCAGATCGTCACGGACGAGGTCGGCGGGTCCGCCCTCTTCGCCTCGCGCTTCCGTGAGTGCGCGGCACGCGCGTTGCTGATGCCGCGCGTCAACCCGAACAAGCGCAGCCCCCTCTGGCAGCAGCGCCAGCGATCGGCACAGTTGCTCGAAGTCGCGCGCAGGCATCCGACGTTCCCGATCATCCTCGAGACTCTTCGCGAGGTGCTGCAGGACGTCTACGACCTGCCCGCTCTGCTCGGGCTCGCGCGTGGGATCGCCGAGCGCCGCATCCGCCTGATCGAGACGACGACAACCCAGCCCTCGCCGTTCGCACGAGACCTGCTCTTCGGATACGTCGGCGCGTTCATGTACGAGGGCGACTCGCCCCTCGCCGAACGCCGCGCGGCGGCCCTGTCTGTCGATCCCGCGCTGCTCTCGGAGTTGCTCGGCCGCATCGAGATGCGCGAGCTGCTCGACCCCGACGTCATCGCGCAGTTCGAACGTGAGGCGCAACGCCTCGATCCCACGCGCCGCGTGAACGGTATCGAGGGTGTCGCGGATCTGCTGCGGATGCTCGGCCCCCTGGACGCCGCAGAGGTCGCCGCGCGCCTCATTCCGGCCGAGGCCGACGGTTCGGTCGTGCGCGCGCTGCGGGCCGATCCGGCCGATCCCGATGCGGATGCGCCGACGGAGGATGCGGCACCAGCGCTGCCCGATGCGACAGCTGCCGAGGCATCCGCTCTCCTGATCGCTCTCGTCGATGCCCGGCGCGCGATCCCCATCACGATCGGTGGCACGCACCGCGTCGCCGCGATCGAGGACGCCGGGCGCCTGCGTGACGCGCTCGGTGCGGCGTTACCCGTCGGCATCCCGCTGGCGTTCCTCGAGCCGACCGAGGACCCGCTCGGCGATCTCGTCGCTCGGTACGCGCGCACGCACGCTCCGTTCACGGTGGATTCTCTCGCCGAAAGACTCGGGATCGGTCCCGCCGTGGCACGTCATACGCTTCTGCGACTCGAGTCGCAGGGGCGCGTGACGAGCGGGTTCTTCCTGCCCGCCGGTGTGGACCGCTCACGGATCGGGGGCAGCGATGAAACGGAGTGGTGCGACGCCGAGGTGCTGCGCCGCCTGCGCATGCGTTCGCTCGCGGCCATCCGCGGGAGCGTCGAGCCCGTCCCGCCCGAGGCGTTCGCGCGGTTCCTGCCCGTCTGGCAGCACGTCGCCCGCCCGCTGTCGGGAGTCGACGGTGTGGTCGCGGCGATCGATCAACTCGCGGGCGTGCCGCTGCCGGCGAGCGCGTGGGAGTCGCTCGTGCTGCCCTCGCGCGTGTCCGACTACCACCCCGGGTTGCTGGACGAGTTGACCGCGGCCGGCGAGGTCGTCTGGTCGGGTCAGGGCTCGCTGCCCGGTCGCGACGGGTGGGTGGCTCTGCATCCCGCGGATGCCGCGCCGTACACGCTGGCCCCGCCCGAGGACGAACCCGCCGCAGACTCGCTCGATCGACGTGTGCTCGATGCGCTGGCGGTCGGGGGCGCCTACTTCGCCTCTCAGCTGCGCGATGCGGCCGGGGCTGAGAACGAGCAGTCCGTGACGGACGCCCTGTGGCGCCTGACCTGGTCGGGTCATGTCACGAACGACACGTTCGCGCCGCTCCGGGCCCTGACTGCCGGTGGATCGCAGGCGCACCGCACCACACGGCGCCCGCCCCGTGCACGACTGTTCCGCGGGGCGGCGCTGCCCCGACCCGCCGCTCCCCCGCGCCCGACCGGTGTGGGCGGGCGCTGGTCTCTGCTGCCCGAACCGGAGTCGGATGCCTCGGCCCGGGCAACAGCATCCGCAGCACTGCTGCTCGACCGCTACGGCGTCGTCACGCGCGGGTCCGTCCAGGCCGAGGGCATGCCCGGCGGTTTCGCCCAGGCCTACCGGGTACTGGCGGGCTTCGAGCAGGCGGGCCACTGCCGCCGGGGATATCTGATCGAAGGGCTGGGCGCGGCACAGTTTGCGGCATCCGCCACGATCGACCGACTGCGCGAGTTCGCGGCACTGCCCGATCCCGCACCCCTGCGTGCCGTCACTCTCGCCGCGACCGACCCCGCAAACCCCTACGGCGCCGCTCTCCCCTGGCCCGTGATCGACGGTGTCACCCACCGACCGGGCCGCAAGGCCGGCGGCATCGTCGTGCTGGTCGACGGGACCCTCGCCGTCTACCTCGAGCGGGGCGGCAAGAGCGCGCTCGTCTTCACGGAGGACGACAACGTGCTCGCGGCGGCAGCGCTCGATCTGGCGACGACCGCGCGGGCGCGACGCCTCGACACACTCACGGTCGAGCAGGTCAACGGTGCTTTCGTCTACGGCTCTTCCACCGCTCGCGCCCTCCGAGAGGCAGGGTTCGTCGAGTCTCCCCGCGGCCTGACACTGCGTCGGACGACGGCGGGAGATGCGATTCGAGCGGGCGCTCGTGCCTGAGGGCGACACCGTCTTCCGTGCCGCGCGACGGCTATCCGAGGCGCTCGCGGGTTCGGTCGTGACGCGGTTCGACATCCGAGTTCCCGGCAGCGCGACTGCCGACCTGCGGGGCGAGACCGTGCACGACGTCGTTCCGCGCGGCAAACATCTGCTGCATCGCATCGGGGATTTCTCGCTGCACTCGCACCTGAAAATGGAGGGCGAGTGGCACGTCTATCGCCGCGGCGAGAAGTGGCGAAAGCCGGCGTTCACGGCTCGCGCGATCGTTGGCAACGCGGACTGGGATGCCGTGGGTTTCGATCTGGCGATGGTCGAGGTGCTGCCGACGAGCGAAGAGGAGCGTGTCGTCGGGCACCTGGGTCCCGACCCGCTCTCCGAAGACTGGGATCCGTTCGAGGCCGCGCGGGTGCTCGCGAGCGACCCGCGGCCGATACACGTGGCGCTGCTCGATCAGCGGACGGTGGCGGGTTTCGGCAACGAATACGCGAACGAGATTCTGTTCGTCCGAGGCATCCTGCCCTCGCGCCCCGCGATCGAGGTCGACACCGCCGCCGTGATCGATGTGGGCGCACGGATGCTTCGCGCCAACCGCGATCGCACGCCTCGAACGTTCACGGGCGATACCCGAGCGGGTCGCACGACGTGGGTGTACGGGCGGGCGCGACGACCGTGCCGCCGGTGCGGCACGGCAATCCGCGAGGGGTCGCTCGGCGCTACGGCGACGTCCGAGCGGAACGTGTTCTGGTGTCCGAACTGCCAGCGCTGACCGCACGAGATTTCGTACATTATGGGCCTATGAAATGTACAATCTGAAGATGTCGATCGTGAGCGCCGCAGATGCGCGCAAGAACTTCTCCGATATCCTCGCCCGCTCCGAGAACGAGGCAGTCTTCATCGAACGGCGTGGTCAGCGCGCTGCCGTGGTCGTCAGCCCTGAGCAATACGAGCGGATGATCGAGGCCCTCGAAGACGCGGAAGACGCGGCGGCGTTCGACGAGGCCATGTCGGAAGAAGGCCCGAACGTGCCCTGGGCGCAGGTAAAGGCCGATCTCGGCTGGGCATGAGCTATCGCATCGAGCTTCGCCCGGCGGCGGTTCGAGCTCTCAAAAAGATCGACCACCAAGACCGTGGTCGCATCAGGGGAGCAATCGCCCTCTTGGGCGAGGACCCTCGTCCGCCCGGCGCAACAGCGCTCCGCGGACGCGCGGGACTGCGCGTGCGCATCGGCGACTATCGCATCATCTACACGATCGATGACGATGTCCTGGTCGTGGCGGTCGTGACGCTCGGTCACCGAAGGGATGTCTACGAGCAGTGAGAGGGCGCGTCGAGCGATATGTTCAAGCGGGTGACGGCCATCCTCCCTCTCGACGAAGAGACCGCTGAGCGGGACGCCGACGCCCTGCTGCGGACTGTCATCGCCGTCGCCACGAATGGGAAGACCGCTGCCGTTCGGGAGTTGCGGGATATCGCGGGCCACGTCTGGATGGGGCGACTTTCGGCGGCTCGCGCTGCGGGTTCCGTTGAAGGAACGAGTGGTCAGCGCACAAAAGACGAAAGCCTTCGCGCGCGGGTTTTCGTTCGGGACGGATTTCGCTGTACCCAGTGCGGAGGGCGCGCGGTCCCTCGGAGCATTCTGGTCGCGATTCACGATCTGTACCCGGAGGAGATTCCGTACGACGTGCATTACACACGCGGAAGGACCCACCCCGCCTTCTGGGCTCCGGTACCAGAAGCTGACCACGTTCTTGCACACAGCAGAGGTGGGTTCAACGATCTAGCAAATCTCGCTACGCTCCACGCCGCGTGCAACACCCGAAAGTCCGACTCCCCGGCGACCTACTCTGCGCACAACGGTCAGAACTCGTCCGGCGACGACTGGGACGGGCTCACATCCTTCTATCCCGCGCTCATCGAGGCGGGAGCCGGGGAGATCAGGCCTCGCTACCACCGCGAATGGTCGAGACGATATGCGATTCTCATGGGGCAATCGACACCGACACATGATCGGTAGGCCCGGCCTGCTAGGTCAGTGTCCGACGTATCGCCCGGGCCGGTGATTGAGCGCGAGCACCAGGCTCAGCAGCACTGCCCCGGCGGCCGAGAGCAACACGAGCGGCCACGGCACGACCCAGAGAGCGGCGACGATGATCGCGACATCGAAAATCATCTGCACCCAACCCGCACGGAATCCCCACCGCTCTTGGACGATCAGCGCGATGATCGTGATGCCCCCGAGGCTCGCACGATGCCGGAAGAGGATGAGCAGTCCGATCCCGACGAGCAGGTTGCCCCCGAAGGTGCCGTAGACGGGATCGATCTGCGGGATGGGGAACGCCAGGTTGTGCAGCACCGAGAACGCCGACACGAGACCGATCGACACGGCCGTCCGAACCGTGAAGTCCAGCCCCTTCTTCCAGAGCGCGAGCACCGCGAACGGGAGGTTGACGATCGCGAAGAGCACCCAGAAGGGCAGCGACGTCGCGTAGTCGAGCAGCAGGGCAACGCCGGCGGTGCCGCCCGTGACCGCGCCGCTGGACTGCAGCAAGTGCAGCCCGAGCGACGCGGTGAACGTTCCCGTCAGCAAACCCAGGATGTCTTCGGGCACGGTGTGCGCCAGGGCCGGAGCACCGAAGACCGGGTCGGTCGTGGCGGCGTCGCCGTCGGAGGGGGTGTCGTGTGCGTGTGTCACGGGGTCCTTCGTGAGGTTCGTGGATATGGACAGGAGGGGTCATCCGTCCGCACTCATCTTCGCAAACTCGACTCCCCCTTCAGTTGGAGCGCGAGAGTGCCCGTTTCCACGCGCGAGAGTGCCCGTTGTCACAGCGGGGAGCCGCCTCGCGGGACAGAACGGGCACCCTCGAGGATCAGAACGGGCACTTTCGCGCAGAAAAGTTCAGAAACGACCCATCCGGAATACCCATGCCTACGAATGAGTTACAACCGGTGACTTCGGCTTTATTTACCGCCGCGGGAGGGAATCGTGGGCAAGAACTACGTGGACATCGAACGCGATAACGGAGAGATCCTCCGCTACCGCAAGCACGTCAATGGTCGCGGGCTGATCGCGCACGGCGCGAAGGTACACGCGAGCGCGCTGATCGAAGCGGGCGCATACGTCGAACCCGGCGCACAGGTTGCCGCCGGAGCTCGTGTGCTCCGTGGTGCGTGGATCGAGACGGACGCCGTCATCGGCCCCGACGCCATCATCGAGGAGCACGCGCACATCGGCTCGGGGGCAGCGGTCGGTTCCGGTGCACGCATCGGCGTCCGGGCGACCGTGGGTGACCGCGCGCGCATCGCAGGCGGTGCCAAGATCCGTGACGACGAAATCGTGGCGAACGGCCAGATCATCGCCACCGACAAGCGCGGTTTGCGCTTGGCGGCGTAAGACACACAAGCGCGGGCTGCGCTCAGCCGCATGAGACACCCCAGCGCGGGCTACGCTGGCCGGATGGCGAAGGGTGGCGGGAGTCCGAGACGCCCGCGCCGTCCTGTGCGTGCGGCATCCATTCGCGCCGCGACACCGAAGAAGACGGCACGCTCGAAGCCCGCCCCTCCGGCCGCAGAGCCGTCCGGGCCCGTTCTCGTCGGGCCGCTTCGTCTCGGTGTGTTCCCGGGTGCGGCACCCGGCATCTGGGTTGATCGTTGGCGGGAACGCCTGCCCGATGTGCCTCTCGAACTCGTTTCGATCGAGGCAGCGAATCAGGAGCAGGCGCTCCGTGACGGTGAGATCGATGCCGCGTTGGTCCGTCTCCCGGTCGAGCCCGATGGGTTGCACGTCATTCCCCTCTACGAAGAAACGACGGTCGTGGCGTTCGGCACCGATTCGTCGCTCGGTGCCGCGGAAGAGCTGGCGTTCGACGACCTCGCGGGCGAGATCCTTTTCGTTCCCGCGGACGATGTGCTGGGCCCACTCGGCATTCCGGGTGTCGTGCCGGCTCGCGGGCCGCAGCTCGCGACCACGGCCGACGCGTTGGAGACGGTTGCCGCGGGCGTGGGCATCGTGATCCTGCCCCTGTCGCTCGTGCGCTTGCACCGGCGCCGCGACGTGACGCACCGACCGCTCGCGGGTGCCCCGACGTCCGCCGTCGCCCTGGCATGGCTCACCGAGAGCACGAGCCCCGCGATCGAGGCGCTGGTCGGTATCGTTCGGGGCCGCACCGCTCGCTCGTCGCGGAGTTGACCGTGCCCGCCGATTACACTCGGGCAACATGACCTATGCCGGCACGGGGACCGATGGCGCCCGACCACTGCTGTACCTGTGCGTGCGTCCCCAGGCCGGTGCCGCCGAGGGAGAATATCGCTCGTTCCGCGAGGCCGCGCACCTCGACGAGGGCCAGCTGCACGCCCATGATCTCGTGCGCGAACCGTTGCCGGCCGATGCTCTCGACACGTACGCGGGATTTCTCGTGGGCGGCAGTCCGTTCAACGTCGCCGACCCCACGGGCACGAAGACCGACGTGCAGCGCCGTCTCGAGGCGGACCTCGAACGGATCGCGGGTGCCGCGGCATCCGGTGTCACGTCGGGGCTCTTTACCTGTTACGGCATTGGCATCGTGACACGCATGCTGGGTGGTGACGTCACCCGGGCCTACCCCGAAGACACGGGGCCCGCGACCATCACCCTCACCGAGACAGGCGCGCAGGACCCGCTCTTCGGGATGCTACCCACGCGCTTCTCCGCCCTCACGGCGCATAAAGAGGGAGCGGCCACGCCGCCGCCGGGCGCCGAACTTCTCGCCACCAATGATGTCTGTCCCGTGCAGGCGTACCGGGTCGGCAGCACCCTGTACGCGACGCAGTTCCATCCCGAACCGACCGGCCGCGCGTTCACCGAGCGGATGGTCGTCTACCGCGACGACGGATACTTCGATGCCCGCGCGTTCGATGAGATTGCCGCTCGCGTGCTCGCCGCGTCGGTCAGCGAGCCAGCGCGCATCGTCCGCGCATTCGCGGCACGCCTGGTCTGACGGCCGGGCTCGCCCGCCCCGAAAGGCCGCGGCTCGCCCGCCCCGAAAGGCCGCGGCTCGCCCGCCCCGAAAGGTCAGTCGCCCTGCGGGCGGAGGGCCCGGAGTCCCGCGACGGCGAGGGGTGTTCCGACGACCGCGACAGCCGCCACGATGGCGGCGATGCCGATCGCCTCGCTGCGCGGCTGGTCGGCCAGGCGCCCGACGGCGATCCAGACGAGTCCCCACCCGAGGGCGAGGCCGGGCGCGACGCGCCATCCGCTCGCCCAGGCGATCGCGAGACCGATGACCGCGACGACGACGATGACGGCGATGCCCCAAGCCTCCGCATGGTCCGCCCAGTCGGTCGGACCGATGGCGGTCAGCCAGGCCGCGACGTTGGCCACGGAAGCGACGGCGACCCAGCCGAGATGCAGGCCGGTGACCCCGTCGACCAGGAGCGAGTCGGTTATGCCGCCGCGAGGCATCCGCGTCACCACGGCTCGCTGGAAGGTGATGCACAGTGCGGCCAGCAGCACGAAGATCGCCAGCGTCGTACCCCAGAGCGTGAGCACCTGCACTGTGACGATCCAGAGACCGTTCAGCACCATGGTCAGCGCAATCCACCAGCCCATCGCGCGTTGACGCATCGAGGCGCGCTGCGCGGGCAGGGCCTGCCAGACCGTGTAGGCCGCAAGTCCTGTGTAGATGACCGACCAGATCGAGAACGCGGGGGTGGCCGGCGCAAGCAGGGTCGCGTCCGCGGCGAGCGCGCCTCCCTGTGCCTCGGCGATCGGTGTGCCACCGAAAACCCCGACGCCCACCATCGCGGCGATGAGCATGAACACGAGCGCAGAGATCACGACGACCTGGCGCACGAGATCGAGGCTCTGCGCCTGGGCCGGCTGTCCGGGAATGGTCATGCCCTCACCCTATGCCGGGCCCAGCGGCGAGACACGGCGGGGACGAACGGTTGACAATTCAGTCCGCCCCGTGTCACGGCTGGCGGCAGCGCCCGGAAAACAGGGGGTCGGGTCGACCCCCTGCCACGCACGGACTGAATTGTGAGCGCTCCGAGCGCCTCAGCGGAGCGGACCGACGATCACGGCGGCCTCGCTCGGCACGACGGCCTCGCCGTCGGCGACGAGCGCCGTGGCGTCGGTCGTCAGCAGGATGACGCGGCCGGGCGCAACGTCCCACGACACGGGTACGTCCGTGAGATTCACGAGCACCGACAGATCGCCGCGTCCGAGCGCGAAGGCGCGCGTGCCGACCTCGCCTGAAGCGCCTTCCGCCGATTCGGCGCGCAGCGCCGCGAACGACGGGTCGGTGAGCTCGGGCCACTCTCTGCGCAGTGCTGCGAGGTCGCGGTAGAGCTGCAGCAGACGGGCGTGATCACCCGCGGATGCCTCGGCCCAGTCGAGCTTCGACCGCTCGAAGGTCTCGGGGTCCTGCGGGTTCGGCACGACGGACTCGTCCCACCCCATACGGGTGAACTCCTCGAGCCGGCCCTTCGCCGTCGCCTCGCCGAGCTCGGGCTCGGGGTGCGAGGTGAAGAACTGCCACGGTGTTGTGGCGCCCCACTCCTCGCCCATGAAGAGCATGGGGGTGCCGGGGGTCGTCAGGGTCAGCACGGCGGTCGCGGCCAGGCGGCCGTAGGACAGCGACTGCGAGAGGCGGTCGCCGGCGGCGCGGTTGCCGATCTGGTCGTGGTCCTGCGCGAACGTCACGAGGCGCCACGTCGGTACCTCGGCCGGGATCGGGAAGCCGTGCTCCCGCTCGCGGAACGACGAGTAGGTGCCGTTGTGGAAGAACCCCTCGGTCCACACCTTCGGCAGCGCGTCCAGCTCGCCGAAGTCTGCGTAATACCCGACGGTCTCGCCGGTGACGGCGACGTGTGTGGCATGGTGCCAATCGTCGCTCCACTGCGCTGTGAGGCCGTAACCCCCGGCTTCGCGCGGCAGGATGAGCTTCGGGTCGTTCATGTCCGACTCGGCGATGAGCGTCAGCGGTCGACCGAGATGTGCCGAGAGGGCATCGGATGCCTCAGCCAGTTCCTGCAGGATGTGCCGATCGCTGTTGTCGAGCAGCGCGTGCACGGCATCCAGGCGCAGACCATCGACGTGGTACTCGCGCAGCCACATCAGGGCATTGTCGACGATGTAGGACCGCACGGCGGGTTCGTCGAGGTTGACGGAGTCGCCCCAGGTGTTGCGCTCGCCGGTGCGCAGGTACGGCCCGAACTCGGGCAGGTAGTTGCCGCTCGGCCCGAGATGGTTGTAGACGACGTCCTGGATGACCGCGAGACCCGCGGCGTGGGCGGCGTCGACGAAGCGCTGGTAGGCGCGCGGTCCGCCGTACGCCTCGTGGACGGTGTACCAGAGCACCCCGTCGTACCCCCAGTTGTGCACGCCGTTGAAGCCGTTGACGGGCAGCAGTTCGACGTGGGTCACGCCGAGTTCGATCAGGTGAGGGAACCGCTCGATTGCAGCATCCAGTGTCCCCTCGGGCGTGAAAGTTCCGACGTGGAGTTCGTAGATGATCCCGCCCGCCAGTTGGCGACCCGTCCAGTCAGCGTCGGTCCAGGCGAAGTCGGCCAGATCGATGTGTGCGGATGCCTCGTGCACACCCCGCGGTTGGCGCTTCGAGCGCGGATCCGGGCGGGGCGCCCCGTCGTCGATGACGAACCCGTATTCCTCGGCGTCGGCGAGAACGACATCGCCCGACCACCAACCGTCCGCGGCGCGTTCCAGCTCGAGCTCCGTCGCGTCCCCTCGACGGAGTCGGACCTGGCGTGCGTTCGGTGCCCAAACCTCGATGCTCATGTTCCCAGCCTGTCATCCGGAACGGCCGCCCGCCCACCTCTTGACGCGTCCGTCCCCTGTCGGTAGCAACCGCGAAGGCCGCAGGGCGCGCCCAGGCCCTTCGAACGGACGCAACACGCCGCACGGCCCGCGTAGACACGGCGTGTTGCGTCCGTTCGCGACCTCACGGGCGATATTTCACGAGATCGATACATCCCGGAAAATCGCGGGGCGGTTTGCGTCGACAACATGGGTTTCTATCGCCCGATAGAAACCCCTCAACCTCACCGCAACGTTCTCACCAGGGAGTCGCCATGATCATCTTCGGAGTCGCACTGACCGTGCTCGTGATTCTCATCGTGGGAATCGTCGTGGCCAGGCGAATAGACGGCGATAGTGCGAACTTCCTCGTCGCGGGTCGGCGCCTGGGCGTACCGCTCGTGGCGGCGTCGCTCACGGCCGCGGCCGTCGACGCGAACGCCACCGTCGGCAACACCGACCTGACGGCCGACTTCGGATTCTGGTCGGGCGCTTCTCTCGCCCTCGGCCTCGCGATCTGCCTGACCCTCGTGGGTCTGTTCCTCGCGAAGCCCCTCAACGCGATGAAGCTCTTCACGCTCGGCGACTACTTCCGCATCCGCTACGGACGCACGAACGAGGTCTTCGCGAGCGTCATCATGGTGATCGCCTTCACGATCCTGCTCGCCGGCAACCTCGTCGCCTGCGGATACCTCATGGAGCGCTTCGCCCGCATCCCCTACGCCTGGGGCGTCATCATCGCGGTCGTGCTCGTGCTGTCATACACGATCGCCGGAGGGCTCGTCTCGGACGCCTACACGGGCGCCATCCAGACCACGATCACGGTCGTTGCCTCGATCGGGCTGCTGATCTGGACGGCCCTCAGCTTCGGCATCATCATCCCCGAGGGCATGGGGCCGTTCGACTTCGAGCAGCTGACCAGCGCCGAGTTCGGCGCCCCGATCAACTGGGCCACCCTGATCGCCCTCGGCATCGGCGACATCGTCGCGATCGACTTCATGCAGCGCGTCTTCGGCGCACGGAACCCCCAGGTCGCGCGCCGCGCGTGCCTGAGCGCCGCCGCCCTCACCGCCGGCGTCGGCATCATCTTCGCGCTCGTGGCACTGACGGCATCCGCTGCTCTCGGTCTCACCGCCGCCGATGGACCGGTGCTCTATCAGCTGCTGGATGGCTGGGCTCCGCCTCTGCTGTCGATCTTGGTGCTCTCGGGCATTGTCGCGGCTTCGTTCTCCACCGCGTCCGGCGCGATCCTGGCGACCTCGGCCGTGACGGTGCGCAACATTTTCCGCGTGCGTCGCCCGGCGGACGCCGAGCGCGACCCGCTGCTGCGCTGGACGCGCGTCGCCATGTTCCCGGTCGTGATCATCGGTTCACTGCTCGCGATCCAGACCAGCCAGACGGCGATCCTGTTGACCCTGGCCTTCGACCTGATGCTCGCCTGCCTGGCGGGCCCGTTCGTGGTCGGCATCTTCTGGAACCGGCCGGGTCGGAACGCCCTGTTCATCTCGGCCGCCGTCGGTCTGGTGGTGCGGATCGCACTGCTCGGCGTTCAGCCCACGCTCTACGGGCTCGAGAACAACATCTTCTACGTCCCGAACACGATGTTCGACACGAGCATCGACGGGTGGGCGACGCTCATCGCCTTCGCCGTGAGCCTGTCGGTGTTCTTCCTCGTCTCCTGGGTATCACCGCGGACCGAGGCCGAACTCGGCGACGAACGCGACGCCGTCGAGGCGCTGCGTCTGGAGCAGAGCGACGTCCTGAGCGAGGCGGTGGAGACAACGGGCGCTGCATCCGACGATCCCGTGCGGGCCTGATCACGACCAGACCCACGACCCGTGGCGGTCTGCCTCAGCTGGCGTTCTCGACCAGGCGCAGGCAGGCCGCCGCGATGCGGTCGGGCAGATCGTCGGGTACCGCGCCCTCCTGGCGGAATCGCACGACGACATCGACCAACTGGATGCAGCACGTGCCGAGAAACTGGGCGTCGGCCCCCGGGCTGATGCGCGTCGCGAGCTCGCCGTAGATCCCGATGAGTTCGTCGCGGGCCGCGCGGAACGGTGCGAAGGCCTCGCCAGCGATCTCGGGTGAGAGGTACATCGTGCCGATGTTGTGCGGTTCGGCGAGCAACGTCTCGACGTCGGCGCGGGCGAGCGCGTGAAGCGCCCGGCGGGCATCCGGCTCAGCGAGGTATTCGGCCGCGCGATCGAGGGTCGGGGCGATGGATGCCTGCAGCAGCTCGAGCAGGATCTCTTCCTTGCCCGCGAAGTAGTAGTACATGCTGGCCTGCCGCATGCCGGCTCGCTCGGCTATCCGTCTTGTGCTGGTGGCGGCGTACCCGCGTTCGGCGAAGAGGGATGCGGCGGCGTCGACGAGCTGCTGGCGGGACTCGACGCCCGGCTCGCCCGGCTGGAGGCGAGGACGGCCCGGCATCGACGTCGTCATCCCTCTATTCTGCGCTCTGATCCCGCCCGAGGTAGGCCAGCCATCCGCCGTGCGCGCTGATGTCCGGCGCATCCTCGAACGCGACGGGCTCGGCGAGGAATCCGGCCACGGCCGATCCGTCCTCGAGCGTGACCCGGCCGATCGTCATGGGTTGCGGCAGCGCCGCGACGAACGAGCCGAAACCGTGCGCCGGGAGCGTCCACACCTCGCCCGCGATGGCGGCACCGTCCGTCTCCACGCGACGCAGGCCCGGCTTGGGCGGCACGGTCGGCAGCGCGTGCAGACGATACGAGGGCGCCGTGCGCACGCTGCGCGAGAAGCGCCCGCCAGCCGCGATGAGCTGGTGATTGAGTGGCTGCCCCGTGAGGTGTGCACCCACGACCAGGATGTCGATCTCGGAGTCCACGATCCGCCGTGCCAGCTCGGCCAGGCGCCGGTCGGTGAAGGCCGGAGCGGTGAGCATGACGCCGAACGGGAACCCGTCGACCGTGCCCGCGGGGACGGCGAGCGAGGCGTAGTCGAGAAGGTTGGCGAAGTTCGTGTAGCGGCCCATGCGGGCGTTCGCGCCGATCGGGTCGGCCGCGACCTCGGCGAGCGTGGGGTGCCAGGTGGTCGTCGGGGTCAGGAGCGCCGCGGTGCCCTCGAGCAGGCGCGCTCCCGCAAGTCCCAGGCGACGCAGGCGCTCGCGGTCACGGAAGGCGTCGACCGCGGTGAACCGCTCGCCGCCGCCGACGATCGTCGCGACCGTCGGGTCGATGTCTCCCCCGATCAGATCGGCGTTCTCACGGATGAAGTCGCCCACGGCCGCGGTGCGTTCCGCGACGAAGGCACCGCCGTAGAGCAGCGTGGCGGCCTCGAGCAGGGGCGCGATGTCGACCTCCACGATCTCGACGCCCGACGCCGCAAGCCGTTCGACGACACCGCGGAACGCCTCGGCCCAACCGGGCGCCAGCCCTTCGAGGTGCTCGGCGGTCGGGATGGCGACGCGGGGCGCGGGCTCGAGACCCGGCAGGGCATCGGCAACCCGGATGAGGGGGTCGATCCCGTCCGCGCCCTCCATGGTCTCGGCTGCCAGGCGTCCGAGCCCGAGGTCGCGCGCGAACACGGTGACGACATCGATCGACCAGCAGGCCGGCACCACGCCCGTCGTCGGCACGAGCCCGACGCTCGGTTTGATGCCGAAGATGCCGTTCAGCGCCGCGGGCACGCGACCCGAGCCGGCGGTGTCGGTGCCCAGGGCGATGTCGACGAAACTCAGGGCGACCGCGACGGCTGATCCCGAGCTCGATCCTCCCGAGATGCGGTCGGGCTGCCAGGCGTTGCGGACGGCGCCATGGGGACTGCGCGTACCGACCAGACCGGTTGCGAACTGGTCGAGGTTGGTCTTGCCGAGCACGATCGCACCCGCGGCGCGCAGCCGGGCCACGGACGGCGCGTCGACCTCGGGGGCGAACGCGAAGGCGGGGCATCCGGCGGTCGTCGCGAGCCTCGCGACGTCGATGTTGTCCTTGACCGCCACGAGCACGCCCGCCAACGGCAGGTGCTCGCCCGCGGCGACGCGCGCGTCGAGGTCGCGGGCCTCCGTGAGCACCTCGGACTCGTCGCGCAGGGCGATCCAGACCTCGGGCCGGTCGGCAGCCGCGATCCGCTCGTACGCCTGCTGAACCTTGAGAACGGCGCTCATGACACAACCTCCACTGCTACGAGAACCTGACCAGCGGCAACACGCTCGCCGGGTGAGACATAGACGGCGGCGACACGACCCGCCACCGGGGACAGGACGGGCGACTCCATCTTCATCGCCTCCAGAACGACGAGACGGCCATCCGCTGCCACACGGGACCCGGGCTCCACATCGACGCGCCAGACGCTCGCCGCGAACGGAGCCGTCACGGCTTCGCACCCCTCGGGCACGACGATGTCGGCGGCCGGGGCGGGAGGTGCGTCGTAGGTGCGCTCGAACTCGCCCGATGCGCGCCACGCATCCTTCTCGGCCGCGAACGCGGCCTGCTGGGTCGTGCGGAATGCCTCGATCGAGTCGGCCTCGACCGCGAGGAACTGCTCGTATTCGGCGAGCGAGAAGCGGCCCTCTTCGGTCCGAAAGTCGCCGCGCCCGGCATCCACTTCGGCGCGCAGGTCGAGCAGTTCCTCCGCCGACACCGGGTACCACGTGATGCGGTCGAAGGGTCGGAGCGCCCAGGGGTTCTGATCGAACAGCCCGCCGCGTCGGAAGCGATTCCAGATCTGCACCGTGCGGCCGACGAACTGGTAGCCGCCCGGGCCCTCCATGCCGTAGATGCACATGTAGGCGCCGCCGATTCCGACCGAGTTCTCGGCCGTCCAGGTGCGGGCCGGGTTGTACTTCGTCGTCACGAGCCGGTGACGGGGATCGACCGGGGTGGCAACCGGCGCCCCGAGGTAGACGTCTCCGAGGCCCAACACCAGGTAGTCGGCCTCGAAGACGATGCGCTTGACGTCGTCGACGCTGTCGAGCCCGTTCACACGACGGATGAACTCGATGTTCGAGGGCGTCCACGGGGCGTCGTCGCGAACGCTCGACATGTACCGGTCGATCGCCAGCTGGGTCGCCGGGTCATCCCACGAGAGGGGCAGGTGGACGATCCGCGAGGGCACGGTCAGCTCGCGCGTCGCGGGCAGGGCGGCCTCGATCGCCTGCAGGTCGCCGAGCAACTGCGACGCGCGAATCACCCGCGGATCGGTCTGGATCTGCAGCGAACGGATGCCGGGGGTCACATCCCGGACGCCCGCTATCCCTCGCGCCAGCACCGCCTCTTCGAGCGCGTGCACACGCATCCGCAGCCCGAGATCGAGGATGTTCTCGCCGTACTCGACGAGGATGTTCGCGTCGCCGTCCCGTCGGTAGGTCACGGCGGGGGCGAGCACGTCGTCGCCGTCCGCGATCGGCGCGCGGCGGGCGAGGATGCCGTCGTCCCCGTCTCCGCCCTCGGCGCCCGGCGCGAGCGGTGCCGCGAAGGCGAGCGCGTCCTGCTCGCGGATGGCGGCGAAGCGCACCGTGTCGCCGGGGCGCAGCTGCCCGACCTTCCAGAACTCACCGCTGGCGACGACCGCGGGGCAGACGAATCCCCCGAGGCTCGGGCCGTCGAGCCCGAGGATGATCGGGGTGTCTCCCGTGAAGTCGAGCGAGCCGACGGCGTACGGGGTGTCGTGGATGTTGGAGGGATGCAGGCCCGCCTCTCCCCCGTCCTCCCGGGCCCACGTCGGCTTCGGTCCGCGCAGTCGCACACCCGTGCGCGCCGACTGCACATCCACCTCGTAGACCGCCCGGTACAGCTCGTCGATGTCTGCGCGGGTGAAGAACTCCGGAGCCGCGTGCGGCCCCTCCAGCACCCCGATCACCCATTCGTGTGTCAGGCGGGGGCGTCGCTCGATCGGAGTCGCCGCCGGAACGGAGAGCCCCTCGCTCGTCCCCGGCCGCAGGACGTCCCCGGCGATCAGGGCGCGACCGCCATGTCCCCCGAACCCCCCGAGCGTGAAGGTCGAGGCGCTGCCGAGGTACGACGGCACGTCGAACCCGCCGCGCACGGCGAGGTAGGCGCGCATGCCGAGGGTCGTCGCGCCGACCGCCACGACCCCGCCGGCGGGAACCTCGAACGGCTCCCACGGAGCTACCGCACGGCCATCGATCGTCACGGGCACGTCGGCACCCGTGACGCACACGACGGCCGCGGCCGAGAAGCGCAGACGCGGTCCCGACATCGTGATCTCGAGCGCCGGGACATCCGCATCGTTTCCCACGGCCAGGTTCGCCTCGCGGAACGACACGGGGTCCATCGGCCCCGACGGCGGCACGCCGACGTTCCAGAGCCCGACGCGTCCGGGCAGGTCCTGCACGGTCGTCATGAGGCCCGGCGCCAGCACGTCGATGCGCGGGACGCGGGTCGTCCGGGTCTCCGAGGGTGCCCGTGTCGTGCGGCCACCGCACGGACGACGGGATCGTGACACAGCGCCTCGAGCATCCCGATCCCCGTCACGATGCCGTCGATGCGGGTCTCGGCGAGGGCCTCGCCGAGCAGGTCGAGCGCCGCGTCGCGGTCGTCCGCGTGCACGATGACCTTCGCGAGCATGGGGTCGTAGTCGGGCGTGACCTCGAGGCCCGTCTCGATCCAGGCGTCGACGCGGATGCCGTCGCCCGCGGGGAACGATGCGTTCGTCACGAGTCCGGGCGAGGGCGCGAACCCGCGCGCGGGGTCCTCGGCGTAGACGCGGGCCTCGAAGGCGTGGCCGCGCGGCACGTGCTCGGTTTCGAACACGGCATCGTCGATCGCGGCGGCGCCACCGCGCCCGAGGGTCAGCATCAGGGCGACGAGGTCGATGCCGAACACGGCCTCGGTGACGGGATGCTCGACCTGCAGTCGCGTGTTGACCTCGAGGAACGCTGCTTCTTCGCGCACCGGGTCGTAGATGAACTCCACCGTTCCCGCGGAGCGATAGTTGACGGATGCCGCGAGCCGACGCGCGGCGTCGTGCATCTGCCGGCGGACGGCATCGGGGAGGTTCGGGGCCGGGGCCTCCTCGATCACCTTCTGGTTGCGGCGCTGCAGCGAGCAGTCGCGATCGCCGAACACCGCGACCCGCCCCTCACCGTCGCCGAAGACCTGCACCTCGACATGGCGCGCGTGCGTGACCAGACGTTCGAGAAACACCCCACCCGCGCCGAAGCTGCGCGCGGCGATCGCAGCGACCGCCTCGTACCCCTCGCGCACCTCGTCGGCGCTCGAACAGACCCGCATCCCGATCCCGCCACCGCCGCCGGTCGCTTTGAGCATGACGGGCAGGCCGATGCGCTCGGCCTCAGAAACCGCCTCTTCGGCGGAGGACAGCAAGCCGGTTCCGGCGAGCATCGGCACGCCCGCGGCCTCGGCGTGCTCGCGGGCGGTGTGCTTGAGCCCGAACGTCTCGATCTGCTCGGGCGTCGGGCCGATCCAGACGAGCCCCGCCGCCTCGGCCGCGCGAGCCGCCTCGACGTTCTCGGACAGAAAGCCGTAGCCCGGATGGATCGCCCCGGCCCCGTGCTCGAGGGCCGCGGCGATGATCGCCTCGGCACGCAGGTACGACTCCGCGGCCGGCGCAGGGCCCAGACGCACGGCGACGTCGGCCTCGCGCACGTGCGGCGCGGCCCGGTCGGCGTCCGAGTAGACGGCGACGGTGCGCAGCCCGAGTTCCTTCGCGGAGCGGATGATGCGGCGCGCGATCTCGCCGCGGTTCGCGATGAGCAGGGTATCGAAAGACACGAGAAACCTTCGGGCTGGTACAGGCGGCGGCGTCGGCAGGCTGGATCAGGCGGGCTGGATCAGGCGGGCTGGGTGACGATGGCCCGTAGTGGCGTGACGTTGAAGTCGTTGCAGGGGTTGTTCATCTGCGGGCAGTTCGAGATCACGACGATGACGTCCTTCTCGGCCCGGCAGGCGACGCGGCGGCCGGGAGCGGACATCCCGTCGACGATCCCGAGCGCCCCATCCTGCTCGACCGGGACGTTCATGAACCAGTTCAGGTTCGACACGAGATCCCGTGCACCAAGCCCCCACTTCGCGCCCTCGTAGAGGAAGTTCTCGCGGCACGCGTGCTGGTAGGCGGTGTGGTGGCCGTAGCGCAGGGTGTTGGATTCCTTGCTGCAGGCGCCGCCGATCGTGTCCTGGCGGTCGATCTCGTTGCCGACGACGGTCATGAGCCGCTGCCCGAGGTTCGAGCGCAGCGCGGTGCCGGTGTTCACGTACGCGTTGCCCTGCCACGCGAGCGTATCCGGAACGCTGTAGCGCTCGGACGTGTCATCGAGGGCGAAGATCAGGCAGTCGCCGGACTGGTTGCCTCCGACATCCACGAGCGTGAAGACCTCACCGGCGCGCACAATGGCGGACCAGGATGCCCGGGGTGCGATGACATCATCGACCACGATCTCGCCGGGAACGAACGGCTCGGACCAGTCGAGCAGGCTGCCCTCGGCGTAGACGGGCCGGGGCGGAACGGTCGTGAGTACGGTGCTGTCGGCCATGTCGGTGCGTCCTTTCTACAGACCCGCGAGGGCGGCGTAGGCGATCGAGTTGCGGTAGGCGCGCGTGCGTTCGGGTGTCGCGTCGACGTGCGCATCACCCTCGGCGCTCGCTCGCTCGGCCCAGGCGTGCACGCGCAGCGGCGAGGTGACGTAGTCGGGCCGGGGATCGCGCGGGTGGGGCGCATTCGCGATCAGCACGATCAGCGGCAGCTCGGCCAGCAGGTCGACGTAGGTGCCCGGCCCCGCCGATCCGCGCCACTCGAGCGTGCCGTCGGGCGCTACGTGCACGCCCTGGAAGAACGACACGGCCGGGGGGATGTCGCGCCGGTCGAGCCCGTGCTTCGAGCCCGCCATGCGCAGCAGCGCGTGACCCGACGGCGTCGGGCCCTCGGGCGTCGCGTCGCCGTACTTGTGGACATTCCAGGCATCGCCGGATGCCCCGCAGAACGCGTCATGGTGGCCGGAGGTGTCTTCGACGATCGTCGCGAGCACTCGCCCGTCGCCCGAGAGCAGCGGATGCTCGGCGCCGAGGTACGCCTGCCAGGGGATCTTCTGGGTGTCGGCGACATTCAACCGCTCGCCGGTGTGCAGAGCGTTGAAGAGAACGACACTCGCCGAGGCATCCCCTTCGGGATCCTCGAGACGGATGCGTGTGCCCCGCGCCACCCGCAGGTGCGTGTAGCCGCCCGACGCCACGGTCTCGGACCACAGCAGCGTCGCCGGGTCGATCCCCTCGGGCGGGGTGGGCGTCGTGCTCGCGGGAACATGGGGCATCCACTGCGACTGCGTCGCCCGGGCCCGCGCATCCTCTCGCGCCTGCTCCACGCTGCCGAGCGCAACGCTTCGGCCCATGTTGTCCAGCCCGGTACTGTCGCTCGCCACGATCGGACTCCATTTCTATCGATTGATAGAAATGGAATCAGATCAACGTTTCGCCCACGTTTCGGGGTGACCGCCCGCGGCTACTCGTTGGCGAGCAGCGCGACCGGGTACGTCTCGAGCAGCGCCGCGAGCGGCACCTCGCCACCCTCGTAACGGCGCCCGGTCAACAGGTCGATCGCGGGCACCGAGGGACGCAGCAGGACCGTATCCTGCCACCCGCCGAGAGCCTCCAGCCCAACCGGCAGCCGGGTCGCGACGGTCTGAATACCGCCGCGATCGAACCCGATCGCGTGCTGAGCGGCGGGCCCAACGAACGTCAGGGGCGTGTAACGCGTGAAGAGCTCCGGCCGGTAGCGGCGCGTGCGGAGCGCGCGGGAGGTCACGAGCAGTTTCGCGGCACCCGAGGCATCCACCGCCGGCAACTCGCCCGCCTCGAACCCGGCGTCGATCCCGGCGAGCATCTCGGCGCGTGCACCGAAGTCCACCGCACGCCGGTTGTCGGGATCGACCAGGCTCGTCTCCCAGAGCTCCGACCCCTGGTAGACGTCGGGCACACCGGGCGCGGTGAGCTGCAGCAGCTTCGCCGAGAGCGAGTTCGACCACCCGTAGGGCGCGACTTCGGCGACGAGTGCCTCGAGGATCGCGGATGCCTCGGCGTTGTCGAACGCGGCGTCCACCAGCGCGTGCATCCGGGCCTCGAAGGCCTCGTCCTGGTCCCACCAGCCGGTCGACTCGGAAGCCTCGCGGGCCGCCTTCTCGGCGTACGCGTGCAGGCGCTCGCGCGAAGCGGGCCAGGCACCGACGATGGCCTGCCAGAGCAGGTTGTCGAAGCCGCCGTGCTCGGTGGAGGCGATGGCGCGGAGCTTCGTGAGCGACTCGAGCCACCGTGCGGGGAGCTCCGAGAGCACCGACAGGCGGGCACGAACATCCTCGCCGCGCTTGGTGTCGTGCGTCGACAGGGTCGTCATCGCGGCGGGCCAGGATGCCTCACGCGTCGCCTGTGCGGCATGGAAGCCGGCCACGTCGAGCGCGAACTCGGACGGGTCGGCGCCGACCTCGGTCAGGGTTCCGAGGCGCGAGGCGCGATAGAACGCGGTGTCTTCGACGCCCTTGGCCATGACGGGCCCGGTCGTCTGCTGGAACCGGCGTGCCACCTCGAGCGAGGCATCCGCCAACTGCGGCAAAACCCGGTCGAACGCGCCCGCGAGGTCGGGACGCCGGCGCATGGCCTCTTCCGCCGCGGCCTCGAACGCCTCGCGACCGGCGGGAAGGTACGACCGGTAGACGGGGAAGCAGGCCAGCAACTCGGCGATAGCGTCGACGGCTCCCGTGACGGGTTCGTCGAGCAGCCGCACCAGGCGTGCGACCTCGGCGCCCTGGATCGTCTCGGCGATCGTGCGCTTGGTGTCGTGGATGAGGTCGCCCCACGACGCCTGCGGTTCGAGGCCGTCCTCGGCACGGACCGCGGAATCGATCGCGTCCAGCGCGCCCTCGCCCGCGGGGTCAATCAGCACCCGGTCGATCACGGCGAGCGCGTCGTATCCGGTCGTGCCGTCCGTCCGCCACCAGCTGGGAAGCGTCTCGCCGTGCTCGAGGATCTTCTCTACGAGCACGTAGAGGCCGCCGGTCGCCTCGGCCAGCCGGTCGAGGTAGGCACCGGGATCGAGCAGTCCATCCGGGTGATCGACGCGGATGCCGTCCACGAGGCCGCCTCTCACCCAGCGGATGATCTCGGCGTGAGACTCGTCGAATACCCACGGCACCTCGACGCGAACGCCCGCCAGGGTCGTCACTGCGAAGAAGCGGCGGTAGTTCAGCTCGGCGGCCTCGCGTCGCCAGAACATGAGTTCGTAGTTCTGCCGCGACAAGACGTCACGCACGACACCGGTCTCGGTGAGCCGGTCGCGCTGGTCGTCGTAGACCGAGTCGGGCGCGAGCGGGAAGACATGATCGAAGTAGTGCAGCGTGCCGTGCGGTGCGTGGTCCGAGGCATCCGCGTCGATGCGCAGCTCCCCCGCCTCGATGATCTCGTCGAGATCGCCGCCCAGCACGGGAACACGCACCCGCCCGTCACCGAAATCCCAGTCGACGTCGAACGCCTCGGCGTACCGCGAGTCCCGCCCGTAGGTCAGAAGGTCCCACCACCACGGGTTCTGCGACGGAACCGCGACGCCCATGTGGTTGGGGACCGTGTCGACGAGAATCCCCAGTCCCGCATCACGAGCGGATGCGGCGAACCGATCGAGCCCCTCCGCCCCGCCCCGGGCGGGGTCGACCCTGCTGGGATCGACGACGTCGTAGCCGTGATCCGACCCTTCCGTGGCCTTCAGCAGCGGCGACAGGTAGGCCCAGTCGACGCCCAGGTCACGGAGATATGCCGTGACGGACGCCGCGGCGTCCAGGTCGAAGGCCTGCCGGATCTGCAGACGGTACGTGGATACGGGACGGAGAGTGGACACGGTCATCCCTTCAGCGTCGGGTTTCGGGCTTCGGCGGCGAACTCGGAATCTGATCGATCACGCCGGTCGTGGCCGCGAGCGCGGCCAGCGATGCCGCGACGGAATGGTCCGCTTCGATCTCTCCGCCGGTGTGCTCGCGCATGACGATCAGCGAGCGCGCCCGCATGTCGACGTGCTCGCCCGGCTTGATCGGTCGAGAATCGGCGAGATCCCCGGCGGTATCGACGATCACGTCCCAGGTCGGCGATGCGTTGGCATCGGGCAGGTAGAACTCCACGTGCTCATCGCCGGCGTTGAAGAGGATGATGAAGTGCTTGTCGACGATCGGCTCGCCCCGGCGATCGCGCTCACGAATGCCGTTGCCGTTCAGGAACACGCCGACGCAGCGACCGAACCCCGAGTCCCAGTCCTCGGGCTGCATCTCGGTGCCGTCCGGACGCAGCCAGACGATGTCGGGGAGCCCCTCGTCCTTTGCGCGCCGGACCGGCCTGCCGTTGAAGAACCGGCGCCGCCGGAACGTGGGGTGCTCGGCGCGCAATCGCACGAGCGCCGACGTGAACTCGATCAGCGGATGATCGGCGACATCCCAGTGCACCCAGGTCAGCTCGTTGTCCTGGGCGTAGCCGTTGTTGTTTCCCAGCTGGGTGCGGCCGAGCTCGTCGCCGTGCAACAGCATGGGCACACCCTGCGAGAGCATGAGCGTCGCGATGAGGTTGCGCTGCTGCCGGGCCCGCATGGTGAGCACCTGCGCGTCGTCCGTCGGTCCCTCGACGCCGAGGTTGTACGAGCGGTTGTGTGACTCTCCGTCGTTGTTGTCCTCGCCGTTGGCGTCATTGTGCTTCTCGTTGTAGCTCACGAGATCACGGAGCGTGAATCCGTCATGGGCGGTGATGAAGTTGATGGATGCGACGGGTCGTCGCCCGGAGTGCTCGTACAGGTCGGCGGACCCGGTAAGGCGGGACGCGAACTCGCCCAGCGCCTGCGATTCACCCCGCCAGAAGTCGCGCACGGTATCGCGGTACTTGCCGTTCCACTCCGTCCACTGCGGCGGGAAGTTTCCGACCTGGTAGCCCCCGGGTCCGATGTCCCACGGCTCCGCGATCAACTTCACCTGCGAAACCACCGGGTCCTGCTGCACGAGTTCGAAGAAGGTCGACAGCCGGTCGACGTCGTAGAATTCCCGCGCCAGCGTGGATGCGAGATCGAAGCGGAAGCCGTCGACGTGCATCTCGAGCACCCAGTACCGCAGCGAGTCCATGATCAGCTGCAGGGCATGGGGGTTGCCGACGTTCAGGCTGTTGCCGGTGCCGGTGTAGTCGGTGTAATAGCGCTTGTCGTCGTCCTCGAGCCGGTAGTAGGCCGCGTTGTCGATGCCGCGCATCGAGAGCGACGGGCCGAGGTGGTTGCCTTCCGCCGTGTGGTTGTAGACCACGTCGAGGATGACCTCGATGCCCGCCGCGTGAAGCGCACGCACCATTCCCTTGAATTCCTGCACCTGGTCACCGTGCGCACTGCTCGAGGAGTAGGCGTTGTGCGGTGCGAAGAAGGCGATCGTGTTGTAGCCCCAGTAGTTCGAGAGCCCCTTGTCCTGCAGGGTGCTGTCGTTGACGAACTGGTGCACCGGCATCAGTTCGATGGCGGTGATCCCGAGCTTGTGCAGATGCTCGATCATCGCCGGATGCCCGATGGCGCTGTAGGTGCCCCGGATCTCCTCCGGGATGTCGGGGTGGAGCTTGGTCAGCCCCTTCACGTGCGCCTCGTAGATGACCGACGATGCATACGGCGTCTTGGGCTGCACATCGCCTGACCAGTCGAAGAACGGGTTGACGACGACGCCCATCATCATGTGCTTCGCGGAGTCTTCGTCGTTGCGGGAATCCGGATCGCCGAAGTTGTAGCTGAAGACCGCCTGCCCCCAGTCGATCTCGCCGGCGACGGCCTTCGCGTAGGGATCCAGCAGCAGCTTGTTCGGGTTGAAACGTTGACCGTTGGGCGGGTCGTACGGGCCGTGGACGCGGTAACCGTAGCGCTGACCGGGCCCGACCTGCGGCAGGTAGACGTGCCAGACGAAGGCGTCGACCTCGGTCACCTCGACGCGCGTCTCTTTGCCCCGCTCCGTGAAGAGACAGAGCTCTACGCGCTCGGCCGCCTCGCTGAACAGCGCGAAATTCGTGCCATTCCCGTCGTATGTCGCACCAAGTGGGTAGGTCGATCCAGGCCATGTCTGCACCGCCAAAGACTACCTACCGACATGGACCGCCGCTGTGGCTTGCACATCGCGAGCGGGTGCCGTATGGCATTCAGCCACGGATAGTCAGCTCAGCTCGGTCGCCGCGTCCCAGGCACGGGAATGGGGACCGCGCGGCAAGAGCTCGCCCTCGACGATCTCGTACTCGATGCCCCCGTCGAAGAACTCCTGGGGCAGGCTCGGCGTAGATCGGTTCGCGTCCAACGGATTCTTACCGGTCATTCCGCACCCCTGACTTGTCCCGCACTTCTGACTTGTCCAGCTCTCACTGTGCGGGACGGGTCGTGTCAGCGGAACCCGATTGACTTCGCAGCGAGAGACGCGTACGGAGAAAACCCGTCGGCATGGCAGCCGTCAGCGATTAGTCTGATCGGGTGGGCACTATTTATTACGGCGGGGACGCTTCCGCCATCGACATCGAGGATCGCGCCCTCGCGCACCTCAAGGTTGTTATCGCAACAAAACTCCGCCGAGGCGAGAGTTTCACTCTGACCTGGCGTCATCCCGACGACCAGCCGCGGGGTCGCAGCACGGTGTGGCTGAGCCCGTCGATCCCGCTGCGCTTCGTCTTCGATGACCCCGAGCCCGCGGTTCTGAGCCGCGAGTGGATGGAAGAGCTCGCCCAGTCAGCCAACTCGTCGGGCGGCATCATGCTCGTCGCCGAGCACTTCGACGTGGACCCGGCAGAAGACGAATCGACGATCCAGGTCGGCTCCATCGTCGCCAAGGATGTGGACATCGAGACTGCCACCGTGGGCTCCCTCAACCAGAAAGACAAGGCGAAGGCCGAAAACAAGTCTGTCGACGCCAAGTCCAAGGTCGACGCCAAGTCCGACGCCTGAACCTCACGACGTACCGGCCAGCGCGAACGAGCGCCGGCCAACTGGCGCTAGGAGTCGAACGGCATTTCTTCCTGCGGCTCCGAGACGACGAACAGGCCATTCGGGCTACTCGCAGAAACCATGAGCGATTCGATCCAGAGTCTGTTCAGGCGCGGCTCGCGGCTGCCGTGGAACGCGAACTGCAGGGGCACGGACGGATGCATCCAGAAGCTCCGTCGCGAGATGCCTTCGCTGTCGAGATCGATCGTGAACATGAACGACTCCGAGCGGCGCAGCTTGTTCATGATGACGATGCGCAGGTGGGCGAGGGTGCGATCCTCGATGTCGATCGAGTTGTTCAGCGTGTCGTAGATGAAGCGGCCCATGCGATGAGCCTAACCGGGTCCACCCGCCCGCGGAATCTCGATCACGCCCCTTGTGGCGGCTGCAGCAGAAGCGCTATGCGTTCCTCGAGATAGCCCGCCAAGGGCACGTGTCCCGCGGCCGGACTCCAGCGGATGCTGGGGGTTCCGTCCACGAGGGCGAGTGGTCCTGTCCGTTCGCCTCGTTCCAACGCGGCGAGGTCGAGCGTTTTCCAGTCCAGGTGCACGGTTTCGCCGTCACCGAAGCCCCCGCGCGTCGCGGCAGCGGCCACTTCGGCGCGGGCGCGTGCCGCATCCGAGGCGAATCCTCGGCGGCCGGGGTCGCCGGCTCGCACCACGTTTCCGGCCGCGTACACGGCGCTCTCGCCGACCAGCAGGACACCGAGCCGCCAGGCGTCACCCCGGGGCACGATCTTCGGCGCGCGGAGCCCCGCGAGGACCCGCGGTCGCACGACCTCGCCCAGCCGCTCGCGCGGCGCGTCGGCGGCCGCCAGACGAGCGCGGGCAGCATTCACAAGAGTCGCCGCGTCATCCACCACATCGCCATTGTGCGCGCTCGATCAACGCCGCGGCGTACATCCGGAAGGAATCTCGGGCCCGACGACCGCCTCGGGGAGCGACAACGGCACCACCGTTCCTCTCCGATGTTCGGCCGGACCATGCGCACCCCATGAGGATCGGCCGACTCACTGAGCGGCCGCCATCGCGTCCTGGGGCACGGATCAGCCGAGGCCGGCGCGGTCCTCGTGACCGTCGTCCGGCAGCACGTGACCCGCGACCGGTTTGCGCGAGAGCCCGACGGCTCCGGCATCCGGACCCTTCGCCGTGGCGGCTGCCACCGCGACCGACTCGTCGACATCGATGTAGCGCGGGCGCAGCTGCACGGCCTTCAGGCGCTTCTGCTCGCGCTTGGCCTTGCGTGAGGAGTAGCTGAGGTTCAGCACCTCGACCAGGATCGCGAACGCCATCGGCGCGTAAATGAGTGCCTTGTCGATCTTGATGCCGAAACCCTCGGCGATCAGGAACACACCGATGAGTAGCAGGAACGACAGGGCCAACATCTTCACCGTCGGGTGCTTGTTCACGAACGTGAAGATGAACCGCGCGGCGAACAGCATGATGCCGAACGACAGCACGACGACCGTGATGATCACGAGCAGGTTCTCGGTCATGCCGACGGCGGTGATGACCGAGTCGAGCGAGAACACGATGTCGAGCAGCAGAATCTGCGTCAGGACCGAGGCGAACGTGATGGTCTTCGGTCCGACACCGCCGTGCTCTTCTTCGGCACCCTCGAGCTTGTGGTGGATCTCACTGACGGCCTTGTAGACCAGGAACAGGCCACCGGCGATCAGGATGAAGTCCTTCACCGAGAAGCCCATCCCGAACAGAGTGACCACGTCGTCTTTCAGCGTGATGATCCAGCCCGCGAAGAAGACCAGCACGACGCGGATCACCATCGCGAGCGTCAGCCCGAGGTTGCGGGCCTTCGCCTGCTGCTCGACGGGCAGTTTCGAGGCGAGGATCGAGATGAAGATGACGTTGTCGACACCGAGCACGATCTCGAGCACGAACAGGGTCAGAAAGACGGCGATCAGGTCGGGCGTCAGGTCCAGGGAGAAGTCCACTCGCCCATGTTAGGCGGATGCCTCGACCGATCTCAGCCGACATCCTCATCGATCACGTCCCGCTCGACGACCCTCGCGCCGCGCAACATCGTTCCGATGAGCGGATACAGCAGCACGGAGAGCATCCCGGCGCCGACGAGCGCCGCGGCCAACCCCGGTGAGAGCAGTTCTTCCGACATCCCGATACTCGTGACGGCGACGATGACGGGCAGTCCCGTCGCACCGAGGAAGGCCAGCGCCAGTCGGTCACGCGGTGTCGACCCGGAGGGGGCCGAGATCATCGCGGGCAGGCCGCGGATGATGAGCAACAGCATCAGGAAGACGGGCACGAGCACGACAGTCGCACCGTCCGCGAGCAGTGCGTCGAGGTCGAAGGTGACGCCCGTGTAGATGAAGAAGATCGGGACGAGCAGACCGAAGGCGACGGCCTCGACCTTCGACTCGACCTGCGCGCGATCATCCGCGGGGGCGTTGCGCATGATCAGCTGCCAGATCACACCGGCGACGAACGCCCCGAGCAGCATGTCGAGGTCGAGCAACAGGCTCAGCGCGACCAGCAGCGCGAGGATCAGCACGATCAGGCGGATCGCGAACTGCCCGGAGGTGTGCAGAGTCGCGGTCACGATGCGGTGCAGGCGTCCGTGGGGCATTCGTGAGGCGAGAAATACGGATGTCGCCGCGACCACGACGAAGAAGAAGAGCACGATCGACGCGACGCCGAAATCGCGTCCGCCGAGAAACAGTGAGATCGCCACGAGAGGGCCGAACTCCCCCACCGCACCGATACCCATGACCGCGCGCCCGAACGGCGTCGGAAGCATCCCCGCGTCCCTCAGGATCGGCAGCAGCATCCCGAGCGCGGTCGAGCACAGTGCGATGCCGATGACGACCGCCGCCTCGCCGGGCGCGATCACCAGGCCCACTGCGACGCCGGCGATCAGCCCGAGCAGCCAGCCGCCGACGGCGCGAGCACCGTCCCGGCCGCGGAGCACGCGGAAGTCGATCTCATTGCCGGCCATGAAGAACAACAGCGCGAGGCCGAAGTCCGCGAGGCGCTCCGAGATGGGACCTTCCTGGATCCAGCCGAGAACGCTCGGGCCCGCGATGAATTCCCAGCACGAGTTCGAACACCACGATCGGGATGCGCAGGCGACTCGAGAGCCCGCGCACCAGCAGCGGGGCGATGACCGCGATCGCCGCGATGACCACGAAGTCGAGATCGCTGAGCTGCACGGCCTCACGCTATCGTTTGCGCGCTCCTGCGCGTGTGCCGCAGCTGAGGCAGGGGTCAGCGCCAGACGTCGTCCGCGATCGCCACGACCTCGCGGATCTTCGCCCACTGCTCGTCCTCGGTCAGCACGTTGCCCTCTTCGGTCGAGGCGAATCCGCACTGCGGGCTCAGGGCGAGCTGTTCGAGCGGGGCGAACTCGGATGCCTCGTCGATCCGCTTCTTGATGGCGTCGACGTCCTCCAGCTCACCCGACTTCGACGTGATGAGGCCCAGAACGACGGTCTGGTCACCCTCGGGCAGGAAGCGTAGGGGCTCGAAGCCGCCGGCGCGCTCGTTGTCGTACTCCAGGAAGAATCCGTCGTACGCGACCTCGCCGAGGAGTTGCTCGGCGACGGGTTCGTAGCCGCCGGACGAGATCCAGGTCGAGCGGAAGTTGCCGCGACAGACGTGCGTCGTGATGACCATGTCGTCCGGCTTCCCCTCGAGGACGCGGTTGAGCAGGCCGGCGTAGCGCTCCGCGAGACCGTCGGTACGGATGCCGCGGTCCCGGGCCTTCAGCAGCTCCTCGTCCGAGCACAGGTAGGCCCAGGCGGTGTCGTCGAACTGCAGGTAGCGGCATCCGGCGTCGTAGAACGCGCTCACCGCATCGCGGTACGCCTGCACCAGGTCGTCGACGAAGTCCTCGCGTCCCGAGTAGGCATTCGGATCGATGTGATCGGGCTCGAGGCGGAAGTCCAATACCGTCGGCGCCGGGATCGTGGCCTTCGGCAGCGCCTGCGTCGTGCCGGCGAGCAGGGTCTGGAGCGAGCGGTAGTGCTCGATCATCGGATGCGTGTCCGAGAAGCCGATCGGGCCACTCAGGTGCACCCCGCGCGGCTTCGTCTGCACACCCTGGAACTGGATGCCGTGGTCGAGTTCGACGACATCGACCCCGTCGAGCATCCCGAAGAAATCGAAGTGCCACCACGAGCGACGGAACTCGCCGTCGGTCGCGACACGCAGGCCGTTGTCGGCCTCTTTCTGCACGAGATCGGCGATTTCGGCGTCTTCGACCGCGCGCAGGGCGTTGGCGTCGATCTCGCCGGCGGCGTGTGCGGCTCGGGCGCGCTTGAGCGCTTCGGGACGCAGGAAGGAGCCGACGATATCGGCACGATAAGGCGGATTGATGCTCACCCCGACACTTTATCGACGCCCTCAGCGCGACGCTCCCGGCGCGTCATACGGCGAAGCACTCCGGGCATCCGGGGCATCCGTCCGTCAGCGCCGCGGCGTGATCCGTCAGCGCCGCGGCGTGATTCCTAGCGTTTCCGCGCGGGCGGGGTCTCGCGCGGAACACGCACGGCCGCACCGGCGACGGCGAACAGCGCCGCAACACCCAGGTGCGCCACGATCCACCAGGGTCCCTCGGTCGGCACGGGGAAGACCGGGTTCCAGACGATCGCGACGGCGAAGAACACGAGGGTCCACCACCACTGCGCGCCCTGGAGCGCGTACCAGGCGACGATGAGCGCCATGATCGCGACGATGAAGCGGATCAGCAGGTACCAGTCGGCCTCGAGCAGCGGGATTCCCGAGAGCAGCGCCGCGGCGGCGATCAGGCTCGGGATGAACGCGGGGC